>JAQWIX010000107.1 GCA_029248675.1 Pseudomonadales bacterium
CAAAAAATAACGGTGACCTTCAGCGACGTAAACGCCATGCGATACAGTTCTTCGTGAGCGGGCCGGGTTCTCCACCCAAAGAGCGTCGTTTTCGCGTCAATGGCTGGGTCGTAGTGACGCTGATTGCCCTGTCTGCCACGGTGGGACACGCCTTCGGACGGTTCAGTTTTGGTGTCCTGTTACCGGCGGTTCGCGACGATCTAGGCATTAGCAATACCTTGGCGGGCTTTATCGGCGGCACCAACGTCGGCTTCTATTTGATCGGCACGCTGCTGGTGTCGTGGATGGCCGGGCGATACCGCTTGCTTGGCATCATTCGACTGGGACTGGTGCTGGCGGTTTTGGGTTTGTTTGCCGCTAGCCTTAGTACATCACCGTGGGCGCTTGCCGCCGCCTTGGCCATTACTGGGGTGGGCGGGGCCTTGTTGTGGATTCCCGCACCTGTAATCGCCGCAGATGCCATTCCCAGTAACCGCCGGCCTTTAGCCGTGGGCCTGATGGGGTCGGGCATTGGGTTGGGCATTATGCTGGTCAGTACCGTCAGCGGTAATTTGCGGGTATCCCTGGGGGATGCCGCTTGGTCCAATGTTTATCAGCTGCAATTTGCTGGTGGCTTTGTGGTGTTGGTGTTCGTGTTGTTGCTGGTGCGCCACCTACAGGCTGCGCCCAGTGGCGGTGGTGGTATTGGCGGTTTTACAGCCCTGAAGCGAATGCCCGGCTGGCTGCCGCTAGTCGCGGCCTATGCCTGTTTTGGCTTCATGTATTTGCTGGTGCTGGGTTTTCTAACTACTCGGCTAGAGGACGACAGCGGCTGGAGTTCCGCGGATGCCTCAGTTGCTTACTCGTTAATGGGGTTTGCCATGCTTTTTGGTGCGCCGCTCTTCACGATGTTGACTCAGCACCTTGGTCTGCGTTTGGTGCTTTCCGCAGCCTTCGGTCTTTGGCCCATCTTTACGTTGATTGTCCTCAGTGGGGTTTGGTTGCCTGTTCTTGCTGCCTGTGTGGGCATCGGGTTTTTGTTTAGCGCGCTGCCCAGCCTGATCACCTTATATGTGGTGGAAAACGCAACTGCTGGGGATTATGGCGCCAGCTTTGCCGCCGCCACGTTGGTATTTGGCGTTGCGCAAACAATTTCGCCGCCCATTGGCGGGTTGATTGCTGACGTTTTTGGATCCTTTACCTTGGTATTTTTTCTGTCCAGTATCGTTAGCGTGATTGGACTTCTGGCGACACTTAGGCTGCCAAAGGATCGTCGTCAGGGGAGTGAGGGTTAGCAACAAATGCTCTGCTGAAACGGGAGCACTCATAGGGGGAGTGATGAAACCATTAGAAGGGGTAACGGTACTGGAGTTCTCGACCATGATTACGGCGTCCTTCGCTGCGATGATGCTGGCGGAACAGGGGGCCACGGTAATTAAGGTTGAGCCAATGAATATGGGCGATCCCATGCGCTACATTGGTGCTAATAAGGGAGGCATTTCTTCGCTCTTCGCCAACTGCAACCGCGGTAAACGCTCCATTCGCGTCAATCTGAAAGAAAGCCAAGGCCAAGAGCTGATCCGGGAACTGGTGCCTCAGGTAGACATCTTCATCCACAACTTCCGGCCTGGGGTGATGGACAAGCTGAATCTGGGTAGTGAGGCGCTTCGGGAATTGAATCCACGCCTGATCTACACAGCAATTTCCGGTTTTGGCAAGGAGGGCCCGCTGGGTGGTGCGCCGGCTTATGACCCAATCATCCAGGCCCAAGCCGGTTTGACGGCGACCCAAGGTAAGGAAGAGCCGGCTTTTTTTCGAACCCTGATTTGCGACAAGATTACAGCGTATACGGCTTGTCAGGCGGTAACCTCCGCGTTGTATGTAAGGGAAAAAACCGGGGCAGGCCAGCATATCGATTTGTCCATGTTGGATGCGGGCCTATTTTTTGTGTTTCCTGACGGCTTTCAAAATCACACGCTGCTGGATCCAGACCATGTGCCCGGCCCGCTGCTGATTGATCTGCTCTACGAGTTGACCTTGACCAAGGATGGGGCAGTCACCATCTCCGCTGCGACGGATGAAATGCAGATGCGCTCGCTTATCGTTGTAGGTATGGAGCATCTGCTGACAGATGAGCGCTTTGACTCCTTTGAAAAGATGGTGGCGAACCTTGAAGAGTTCAAAGCCGAGGTGGCTCAGGCGTTTTTGCAGTTAACCACGGACGAGGCGTTGCAGAGACTTCAGGCCGCCGATGTGCCGTGTGCTCGCTGCTTGGACAAAGAAGAGGTGCTGGCCCAAGAACAATTGGCCGCCAACGATACCCTAGACGTTATCGAGCATCCCATCATGGGGCAGATGCGAGTGGTCAAGTCGCCGGCACGATTTGGTGGCCAGCGGCTCACGCCGGCTAGGCCAAGTCCAGATCATGGAGAGCATACCAAGGAAGTGCTGGCGGAGTTTTCCGTATCTCAGGACCGTATTGCGTCCATGACCGACCAGGGAATTGTCGCCTAGGCATTGGCGGCCGGCTCCGGCGGGCGTAGCCAGATCATGGCAATGCCCGCAGGCAGCATGATCAGGGCTAGGGTAACCAGAGCGATACTGTAGCTGCCGTAAAGGTCGTAGACCCATCCCGCGCCGATGGGGCTTACGGCTCCAGCCATAATGGTCAGCATGCCAAAACCCATGACCCGACCAAAGGATGCCACGCCAAACCGCGAGCTGTACATTAAGCCCATCAAGGGCAGGATGCCGCCCCCGGATATGCCCGTGGCTACCGTGGCGACCACCAGTACAGGTAGGGTTTGAGCGTACAGGACCAATAGTAGGGCGATGATGGTGGCTACGTTGGCGATCCAGTAGAGCTTTCGGTGGTCTACTCGGTCGCCCATTATCCCGAAAAACAGTTTGCCAGCCACCATGCAGACTGAGGTCAGCGCGATAAGGTTGCCGGTCACAGCGGTGTCTAGGCCAATGTCGCGAACAATGATGCCAAGGTTAAATTGCAAGGTGCCAAAGGCCATGCTTAACGGTGCCAAGCCGCAAAACGGAATCCAAAATATGCTGGTGGTCAGAATTTCTCGGGTGGTCCAAACACGTTGATCGCTGGCTCCGCCGGATTCTAGGTTACTGGCTGGAGTAGGAGATCGGCTTAGCACAAGGAATGTCAGGGGCAGGACTAGGGCAACCGCCAGAAACATCAGGTTGTTGAGAGTGTCCCGCCAGCCTACCTGCAGCAACCAGGCCGATACCAAGATAGGCAGGATAATGCCGCCAACGTTGGTGCCGATAGCAGAGATGCCTAGGGCAAAACCGCGATTGTCAGTAAACCAGCGGCTGACCAAGGTTTGGGCGGCTAGGGTGCCAGTCAGAGTCATGGTAATGGGCATCAACGTGGCGTAAACCAGCCACAAATGCCACAGAGCTGTCGCCCGCTGGGCGAGCAGTAAGCCCATAACCATGCAGGCCAGCCCGGTCAAAATAACCCATTTCAAAGGGAAGGTGTCCAGCGCGCGTCCGGCAAGTGGTCCCATGACGCCGGCGCCGATTTGGAGCAAGGCGATGGTAAGCATCAGGTCTCGGCGGCTCGAGCCAAATTCCTCCAGCCAAGGCAGGGTAAACAAGGTGAAGCAGTAGATCAGGGTGCCAACACTGATGGCTTGCAGCGTTACGCCATAGGCCACCACGATCCAACGGTAGTAGCTATCGGGTATCCACGGTTGTTGGGCGGTCATGTTCATTGGTACTGCTCTGGCCTTTTTGTGCTTGCCTAATCTGGCTTTAAGGGATGTCCAAGCCGGCGGCCAGTGTACGTCCTATCGCAGCAGATGGCTTCTTTACTTCCGGTCTGGGGAGAGGTACCGCCGGTCAGCGCCGTGATCCCTCTCCGCTAGGATCGCTATGGGTGGCAAAGTGTCGAGCTCTTCGCAGCCCACGAAATTTGTCCGCGATTCTCCGGGCAAGACCTGTGTCCCGTGAATACAGTTTGATTTGTTCATTTCGAGGCAGATCCAGGGGGAGTGATGTTAACAGTGGAAAGGTCTGGGGCAGACGGGAACTGGTTGAAGAGTTCATCGTCTTTGGTCACGCACTCCTTGGTATGGTCGGCGGTGGTGGCTTTAGTTTTCGGTTTCGCCTCGGCCAGCTTAGCCACCAGCGAGTTGGCATCGGAAATGCCTGGAACCTCGCCGGCAGCACAAGGTGTTTCCGTTGAGCGGCTAAAGAGACTCGACGACTTAGCGCAACACTATGTGGATGAAAATCGCGTGTCTGGCATGGTGAATGTGGTGCTGCGAAACGGCCAGGTGATATACGCCAAAGCCACGGGGCATCGATCCTTGGAGCGCAAAGAGCCCTTACAGGTTTCGGATCTGTTTAGAATCTACTCCATGACCAAGCCCATCACGGCGGTGGCGGCCATGCAGCTTTATGAGTAAGGGGAATTCCACTTGGACGATCCGGTTGCAAAGTTTCTGCCTGAGCTAGCTGATTTGAAAGTGCTCAACGAGCATGGTCGTCTGGTGGCGCCGATGCGTCCGATAACCATGCACCACCTACTCACGCACACCGCGGGTTTTTCCTATGGCTTTGTCCCCCAAGTTGATGCCATTGACGCCCAGTACGTAGCGGCGGACCTGTGGGCTTCTGAAGACCTGGACGAATTTGCCGAGCGGGTTGGCAAACTGCCTCTGAGATTTGAGCCCGGCAGCCAATTCTTTTATTCCATCGCCGTGGAT
>JAQWIX010000137.1 GCA_029248675.1 Pseudomonadales bacterium
ACCCATTGTCGGGGCGGGAAGACATGCACGCCATGATGCAAACCATTCAACACGACCTTGCCCAACTGCGATCCCAACTGGAGAGCCAGGCCGCCGCCGCGGCCCCAATTCGCCAAGCGCAGCTCGCCATGGCATCCATAAATAAGCGCGTAGCGCACCACTCTAACGCCATCTCTGAGCCAGCTCGGCAGATAGAAACACTGGTTGGACAACCCATCAGTCACCAGCGCGACTGGGCGGGAACCCACGCCTTCGTCGGCCAGCCCGGAGTTGGTAAGACCACGGCCATAGCAACATTGGCCCATCAGATTGTGCAGCGGGACCCTGAGGCAAATGTGATCGTTCTTTCTCTTAAGTCACCCATTGGCTCAAAGACCGAAACCGGAGTGATGGGCCTAAACAATGGCAACACCGGTTTAGCTCAGCTATGCCAACGTATGGGCATCATATTCTTAGAGGCGAACGATCAATCACATTTAGGACGGTTACTAAGCCGCTACCGCAAAGACGGTCATGTATTCATCGATACATCGGCCTTTCAGCTTAACGATGAACAGGGCTTAATCAGCCTTATTGCTGAGCATGAGGTGCTCCCGCATCTGTGTATTGCCGCCGATATGGCACCAAGCACTTTGGATCGGCTGGCCAAGCGCATCCCTTGGATCGTGTCTTCAGTAATCATTACCCGGTTCGACCTGGTACCAGATCTGGACAGCTTGCTAAGCTGCCTTGAAGACTGTTCAGCGAAGATTTCTAGCGTATCTGGATATCTGATCGATACTCCCGCCGAACCTGATGAAAAAGGCAATTCAACCAATACCTTAGAAGAATAATCTATATACTTGTTGTTAACAGAAAGTGATACTTTTCTCCTATGTCTGAGCCGAAAAGCACAACTCGCGTCATTGGCATCGCCAGTGGAAAAGGCGGCGTCGGAAAAACGACCGTCGCGGTTAATCTCGCCCTTGCGTTGAGCGCTAAAGGCCTGCGCGTAGGGTTACTGGACGCCGATCTTGGGCTAGCCAACTCACAAATACTTTTAGGCGTTAACGCACCAACCAATGTCAGCCATGTCTTCGACGGAGAAAAAACCGTAACGGATGTGGCAGTAGAGACACCCCAAGGACTGCTGCTGATTCCCGGAGCATCGGGCAATCAGGCGCTGGCCAACATTACGGCGGTACAAGCAACCTCGTTAATTGATCAAGTTTTACAGTCTTATCCTGATCTGGATGTACTTTTGATTGATTCCGCTGCCGGGCTATCCAGTGCCAACATGAGTTTTCTGGACGCTTGTCACCTACGCCTGCTGGTCATGCAGGACGAACCCGCCTCCATCGCCGATGCCTATGGTCTGATTAAGCTAGAAAGTCGGAAGGATCGCCTTAAAGACCTTTACCTCGTGCCTAATCGCGTGGCGTCTTTGCAAGCCGGTAAAAGCCTGTTCGACAAAATGAATGTGGTTTGCATGAAATTTTTGGAGGAGCCGGTCAATTATCTGTCCTGCATCTTGCAGGATGAACTGCTGGCAAGGGTAACACGCAAGCGAGAAACGCTTATAAAACATCACCCCGCTAGCGCTGCGGCGCAAAATTTCAACCAACTTGCTGATCAGCTAACGAACCAGATTGCTAGCAAAGCGGCCGACCGGACGCTGGAGCAAGCTTAGGGTGGCTAACATCGACGCCTACGAAGAACAAAGCGACCAATCGGGTGTCAACATTGGCCAGCACTACACCTTGGTGAAGCGCATCGCCTATCATTTGCGAACACGTCTACCGTCTAGTATCGCAACAGACGATTTAATCCAAGCGGGTATGGAAGGACTGATTCATGCCCAAAGGGCTTTCGAACCCTCCCGGGGTATTGAATTCGAGCTGTTTGCCAAGACTCGCATCCGCGGTGCCATGCTAGACGAAGTACGCCGTATTTCGTATTCCACGCGCTCTGCAATCACTATCAAACGAGAGCAAGACCAAGCCATATCTGCGTTAAGCAAGGAGCATAGTCGAGCACCCAAGAGTGCCGAGGTTGCCGCCTACCTGGGCAAAGACATTGCTACCTACGAAAAAGAACGACTCATTGCCGAAGGGGTCGATGTCGTCAGTTCCGATGCCATGCCAACTAATCTGGAAGAGTCCAGTGAACTAGAATCAGGACCCGATCAAAGCTTGGAGCGAGAGCAGGCCATTGAACAGTTGGCCGATGCTATCGAGCAATTACCGGAACGCGCTCGAATGGTCTTAGCTTTGTATTACCAAGAGGAAATGAACTTAAAAGAAATTGGCGCTATCTTAGACGTCAGCGAGTCTAGAATCAGCCAGATTATCTCTGAGACGGCCGGGAAACTTCGGAACTTAATGACATAAACATGCGGGGCTTTGAAAGCCCAGCATTTGTTACGGAAAAACGATATGGGCCTTTTTAAAGGAATGAAACAGTCCAAGGAACGGCAAAAGGCTAAGGCTTTCTATGAAAGCGCCGCTAATTTGCCTGCGGACTCTCGGGAAACCCGCAAGCTCAGGTCTGTCCTTGGCAACCGAACATCGGCCTTTATTGATATGACGTTTATTGATGGCGCCCAGCGCACAGAAGCCTATGCTGAAGCGTTAGCGGCGGCAAAGGCACGTGGCGGGGCTGAGCCAGACAAGCCATCGGCCCCCTGCTATCGGGAAGTGAAGACTGTTGGCGGCGCGGTTTGGGTATACCTGCCTCAAACCTATTGTGATCAGTTTTTTGCCTTGGGTTCGAAATACCAGCAAAGCGTCATTACCCCGGCAGCGGTAATGGAGATTACCGAGACACTCTCCAAGGAGATCACCGAAGCGCTGCTGCTAGACCACCCATTAACTCCCCTCCAGTTTTTTGCGGGAGATTCCGACGAAGAAGCCGCATCAGACGACGCCGACGCCGACGATATCGAGTAGCTCAACCAGCTCACCGCTGCAAACTGAATTCCTTTTTGAGACCCGAGACAAGCTGATCCATCAGCTGGGTAGCCGGCAACTCTTGCAAGGCTGGCACCCCGGTTCCAGCCCAAACGCTCTGATATTCACAGTTGCCACTGGCTCCCGCCCAGCCTCGCAAACCACCCGTTAGCGTATTTTGCAGCGGAAAAGGCAGCAGGGGTTGGCCCTCCATGGCTTGCATAAAGGCGTTTCGAATGCCCCGAGCCGGCCGGCCGGAAAAAGCCCAAGTAAATGTCGTTTCTCGACCGGATTCCTCTAAAAGAAAACGACGGTGGGTTGGTGAGGTACCTGCTTCCGGGCAGGCTAAAAACGCAGTGCCGAGCTGAGCGGCACAGGCTCCTTTGTCGATGACCCGTGCAATGTCGGCGGCCATCATCAGACCTCCCGCAGCCACGATAGGCAACGACACCTTCTCGGCCAGCAAAGCCGTCAATACTCCAGTGTCCAGAGCGTCATCTGGTTTATTGGGATCAAAACATCCCCGGTGGCCGCCCGCCTCCCAACCCTGAGCCACGATAAAATCTGCTCCAGCGGCCTGTATGGCTAGCGCTTCCGAGATGCACGTGGCCGTTACGCCAACGCAAATATCCAGTTGGTGGGCGCGTTGAATGATCGCCTCGTCAGGGATGCCAAAATGAAAGGTCAGCACCTCTGGCCGCTGCTGCCATACAGGTTCAAGTTGAGCCGCTAAATCCGGAAAGAACGGCGGTGTTGGCCATTTAACATCAAAGGAACCTGCCGCTGACAAGGCACGTAATGCTGCCTGGGCATGCTGGTATTGATCAGCCCCTGGCTCGGATACATCTGAAAAGACAAAGAAATTAGCGTTCAGCGGGCCAGCCGATAGCTGCTTAGTCTCGGCCAAACACCGCTCAATGGCTTCCGGTGTGGAGTAAGCAAACCCGAAGCTACCGACCCCTCCGCCCTCGGCCACCGCTGCTGCGAGAGCCGGGGTATTGAAACCTCCGGCCATGGGCGCTAGAACAATGGGGGTCCGCAATTGAGTCAAATCCAACATTTATCTGCACTCGTTAACGTTGATGCAATCATTCACTGGGCTTCTGGTTCGCCAGCTTCCCCCAGAAACCTCTGTGATCGATCCACCAGAACATCTTTTTGTTTGAAAACTATTCCACCGTGACGGATTTCGCTAGGTTCCTTGGCTGATCCACATCCGTGCCTTTAATCAAGGCTATGTGGTACGCCAACAACTGTAGCGGCACCACATAGGCGATTGGAGCGAGATACTTATTACACGCGGGCAAGGTTGTGTGAACGATCCCCTCTTCTGGTTGGGCATCAACCCCTTCTTCGACAAAGACGTAAAGTTCACCGCCCCGTGAACGGACTTCCTGCAGGTTTGAATAGAGTTTTTCCAACAATTCGTCGTTGGGGGCAATGGCCACCACTGGCATATTTTCATCCACCAAGGCCAGCGGGCCGTGCTTGAGCTCACCAGCGGCATAGCCTTCAGCGTGAATATAAGACAACTCTTTGAGCTTGAGCGCTCCTTCCAAGGCGATGGGATAAAAGCTACCGCGGCCCAGATAAAGCGCGTGTTCTTTGTGGGCAAATTTCTCTGCTAGCTTTTCTATTGGTTTATCCAGCGCCAGCAGGGCGTTTATGACCTCGGGTAACTGGTGCAGTTCTTTTACAATTTCGGTCTCGAACTCCCGGGCCAGACCGTGGTGACGACCCAGTAGCAACGTAACCAGCATCAGCGCAGTAGTCTGGGCCACAAAAGCCTTGGTTGAGGCAACGCCTACTTCCGTACCCGCGTTCAGCATCATGGCCAAGTCAGATTCTCGAACCGTGGCAGATGTGGGTACATTACAGAGAGTGAGCGTCGCTAAGAATCCGCTTTCTTTCGCCAATCTTAGTGCTGCCAGAGTGTCAGCAGTTTCCCCGGACTGAGAAATAGTAATAAACAGACTGTTTTTAGGGGTTGCAGGCTGTCGGTATCGGTACTCGCTGGCAATCTCCACCTGACAAGGCAGTCCGGTAAGTTCTTCAATCCAGTATCGAGCAACGCTACCGGCAAGATAACTGGTACCGCAGGCCACGATGGTGACGGCCTCCACCTGGCTAAGCAGGGTTTGTGAACCTTCGCCCAAGGCCGCATCCAGCACGCTGGTTTTACTCACTCGGCCTTCCAAGGCACGTAACACCACATCCGGTTGCTGGAACATTTCCTTTTGCATGAAGTGGCGGTAGTTACCCCGCTCCATATCATCGGCTTCCATTTCCACTCGTACATCAGACCGAATCACCGATTCATCGTCGATATTCCAAATGGCCACCGAGTCCGGCCTTAAATCAACAAGATCGCCCTCCTCCAAATAGATAAAGCGATCCGTAACAGCGCGCAATGCAAGGACATCTGAGGCTAGATAGTTTTCGCCAATCCCCTTGCCAAGGATCAGTGGGCACCCCTGACGAGCGGCAATAATGCGGTTCGACTCACCACCAGCGATCACCGCAATGGCATAAGCGCCTTCAAGGCGGCGTACGGCCTCACGAACCGCCTCCAACAAGTCGACGTTATCCCGCCAGTAGTGGTGTACTAAATGCGCAACCACCTCGGAATCTGTTTGTGATCGAAACTCGTAGCCTTGTTGCTGCAGCTCTTCTCGCAACGCAACATGATTTTCTATGATGCCATTGTGGACCAAGCTCAAATCCTTGGTCGCCCCTTGGCCGCCAGAACGATGAGGGTGGGCGTTATCCTTAGTCACCTTGCCGTGGGTTGCCCAACGGGTGTGGGCGATACCGGTGCCGCCAGAAAGAGGCTCTGCAGCTAACGCATCTATTAAGCTTTGTACTTTGCCTACCTCTCGGCACCGCTGAATAGCATTGGCAGAGTCGAGTACGGCCACGCCGGCGGAATCATACCCGCGGTACTCAAGGCGTTGCAGCCCGCGAATCAGAATGGGGGTTGCGTTACGTTCTGCAACTACACCTACGATGCCACACATAAAAGGATTCCGATCACATGATTTTTAGATGCGAATTCGCCGCCATCAATCCGAGGGCTGTTTCCTGCGGGTTGGGCTAATCCACTTTTTTATGACGCGCTGGCGCGCTCGGCCCACCGCCAAGGCTTCGTCATCCACCTTGCTGGTTACCGTTGATCCTGCCGCAACGAAGGCGCGATTACCGATTTCTACCGGTGCTACTAAGGTACTATTCGTGCCAATAAAGGCGTCGTCGCCAATTACCGTACGGTGTTTGTCCACCCCATCATAGTTACAGGTTACTGTACCCGCGCCGATATTGGTTTCTCTGCCAATGCTGGCATCACCTAAATACGTTAGATGGCTCGCTTTTACCCCCGGTCCCAGCTCTACCTTCTTGGTTTCAACGAAGTTGCCCACTTTTACACCTTCGGCAAAGGTGCTGCCGGGCCTTATGCGGGCGAAGGGACCCAGGTTGCATTGATCGCCAACCATGGCACCTTCCACGACGGTGTTGGGGGCAATGGTGACCGAATCACCAATGACACTGTCTTCAACTACACTACCAGAGGCCACAACGACGTTATCCCCAAGGGTTACTTCGCCAATGAAGACGGTATTGACGTCGATAAAACAGTCCGTACCGCAGTGTAATTGACCCCGAATGTCCACTCGCTCGGGGTCGGCAAACGTAACACCTGCCTGCATCAGTGCGTGGGCTTGCTGGCGCTGATAAATGCGTTCGGCTTGGGCCAGCTGAATCCGGTCGTTGATGCCTAGCACCTCGGTTTCGTCTTTGGCAACGATGCCTGTCACAGGTACTTGGTCTGCCACCGACATGGCAATCACATCCGTTAAATAGTATTCGCCCTGAGTGTTGTCGGTTTTTAGATCGCTCAGCCAACCCCGCAATAGCGATGTGGGTGCAGCAAGAATGCCGGAATTGATTTCGTCAATCATCCGCTGCTCATCCGTTGCATCCTTGTATTCCACAATGGCTTCGATGGAACCCTGGTCATTTCGCAAGATGCGCCCGAGTTCGGCAGGGTCTGCCACCTTCGCAGTAACAACACCAAGTCCTTGCTGCCGAGCAGCTTCCACGCACGTCTGCAGTGTTTGCTTGGAAATCAGAGGAACATCACCATAAAGCACGAGGCTGATAGAATCGTCGGGGACGTTATCTAGGGCCAGACTAACAGCATGGCCAGTACCAAGTTGCTCTTCTTGTATCACCACATTGGTCGAATTAGCGTCGGTTAGACTTTGTTCGATTATTTCTCGGCCATGGCCGAGAACCAGTTTGATTTGTGCCGGCGCTAGGGTATTTGCTGTTGCCAACACCCTATGAAGCATTGGCTGACCTGCAATAGGATGCAGGACTTTGGGAATGTTGGACTTCATACGGCTGCCTTTTCCTGCAGCCAGAACAATGACATGAAGCTTCATAGTCTCTTACCCATTGCGGTGTCGGAGGATGTTGGGTAAGTAGTGTACCGGCCCTCTGGGTATTTGGTACCTGTGTCTTGCGAACGGCAACTCAGGTAAAACAGGTTTCTGTGGTCAATTAGCGACGGCGGCGGCGAAGCTCTTCTAGGGTTCGCTGTTTAGCGAGCGCCTCAGCCATCATCGCTGCTGCAGACGAAAACTCAGCTTCTGCGTTACGATCTTCCATAGCCTTTTCCGCCTGCAACCGTGCTTCTTCTGCCTGAGCTTCATCAAGGTCTTCCGCACGAAGCGCAGTATCAGCCAACAAGGTAACAAAGCCGGGCTGCACTTCTAGAAAACCACCCGAAGCGAAAAAGACCTCTTCGGTGCCGTCTTCTAGGCGCAAGGTTACTGCACCCGGGCTAATGCCCGTCAACAAAGGGGCATGACCCGGCGTAATGCCGAGCTCACCGATGGTGCCGCGCAGAGACAGGGCTGTAATAGCACCTGAGAACAACGATTCCTCTGCACTGACGATTTCGCACTGTATTGTTGCCAAAATCTTTTCCTTTTTTGCCTCAGTGGTGCGCGCTACCCAATATCATCGCGCACCCGTCCGTCATAATCGCTCAGACTGGCTTCAGTCCTTTTGCCCCGTCTTTTTAAAGAGACTTCGCCTTTTCAACTGCATCTTCGATACCGCCTACCATGTAGAAAGCGTCTTCGGGCAGATCATCGTATTCACCATCCAAGATCGCTTTAAAGCTGCGAACGGTATCTTCACGGCTTACGAATTTGCCGGAGTTACCGGTGAACTGCTCTGCTACGAAGAATGGCTGGGAGAAGAACTTTTGTACTTTACGCGCGCGATAAACCAGCTGCTTATCTTCTTCGGAAAGCTCGTCCATACCCAAAATTGCAATGATGTCTCGCAGCTCTTGATAGCGCTGTAGTACCTGCTGCACTTGCTGGGCGACATTGTAATGCTCTTCACCTACAACCAGCGGATCTAACTGACGGCTGGTGGAATCCAATGGGTCTACCGCTGGGTAAATACCCAAGTCGGTAATGGCCCGTGACAGGGTTACCGTGGAATCCAAGTGGGCGAACGTGGTTGCAGGAGATGGGTCAGTCAAGTCATCGGCTGGTACGTATACCGCCTGAACCGAGGTAATAGAACCCGCCTTGGTGGTGGTGATGCGCTCTTGTAGTACACCCATTTCTTCAGCCAAGGTCGGCTGATAGCCTACGGCGGAAGGCATACGCCCTAGCAGCGCTGATACTTCGGTGCCCGCCAAGGTGTAACGATAAATGTTGTCGACAAACAACAGTACATCACGGCCTTCATCACGGAACTTCTCTGCCATGGTCAGACCCGTCAGCGCTACACGCAAACGGTTGCCTGGAGGCTCGTTCATTTGACCAAATACCAAGGAAATCTTGTCCAGAACGCCAGCTTCTTCCATTTCGTAATAGAAGTCGTTGCCTTCACGAGTTCGCTCGCCTACCCCGGCAAATACCGAAAGGCCGGAGTGTTCGATAGCGATGTTACGAATCAGTTCCAACATGGTTACAGTTTTGCCAACGCCGGCACCACCGAACAGGCCAACCTTACCGCCTCGTGCGAAGGGGCAGATCAAGTCGATCACCTTGATGCCGGTTTCCAACACCTCGTTGCCGCCAATTTGGTCTTCGTAGGCTGGCGCCTTACGGTGAATCGGCATCACTTCTTTGGCGTTAACCGGACCTTTCTCGTCGATGGGCGTGCCTAGCACGTCGACGATGCGACCTAGAGTTTCTTCGCCAACCGGAATGGAGATTGGCGCTCCGGTATTGGTCACTTCCAAGCCGCGAGATAGGCCGTCGGAAATGCCCATAGCAATAGTGCGCACAATGCCGTCACCCAATTGCTGCTGCACCTCTAGTGTTAACCCGCTTTCTGCAACAGAAAGAGCGTCATAAACCTTCGGTACATTGTTTCGATCAAACTCTACATCGATGACCGCGCCGATAATTTGTACGATTCGACCGCTACTCATTTCTAGCCTCTTTAGTTCTTTGGTTTAAATAGTCGTTTCTTTGGGTATGGCCGTTCGGGCTATACCGCCGCCGCACCACTGACGATCTCCGCAATCTCTTGGGTAATCGCCGCCTGACGCGCGTTGTTGTAAATTAGCTGTAGCTCTTCAATCAGCTTTTCAGCATTTTCTGTCGCGTTTTTCATGGCGATCATTTTGGCCGCTTGTTCGCAAGCCCCGTTTTCGATCACAGCTTGATAGACCTGTGATTCCAGATAACGCAACAACAGACCTTCAATTAACTATCGGGCATCCGGTTCGTATATGTAATCCCAGCGATGCTGATAGGACTCGTCATCGCTCGGGTCTAAGGGCAGCAACTGACGAACAGTTGGCGCCTGAGTCATGGTGTTTTCAAAGTCATTGCTGGCTAAGAACAGCTGATCAATGGTGCCTTCAGCGTAGGCGTCCAACATCACGCGAATACCGCCAATCAGATCCGCAATAGCGGGGGTCTCGCCCACATCGGGCATGACCGCCACGATGTTCGCGCCAATGGAGCGGAAAAAAGGACCTGCCTTGTTTCCGATCAAACCCATGTCGATCTCGATGCCCTTGGCGTCAAGCTCGGCCATTTGCTTCATCACAGAGCGAAACAGATTTACGTTCAAGCCACCGCACAGGCCTCGGTCGGAAGAAACCACGATAAACCCAACGCGCTTAACGTCTCTTGCCTGCATAAAGCTGTGAGTAAACTCTGGGTTTGCATTAGCCAAGTGACTAATTACACCGCGTATTCGATCGCTATAAGGTTTACCTTGCTGCATGCGGTCTTGGGTGCGGCGCATCTTACTAGCCGCAACCATTTGCATGGCGCTGGTGATCTTCTGTGTGTTTTGCACACTGCCGATCTTGTTTTTAATCTCTTTGCCGACGGCCATCTTTTATCCTTTCGCGCTAGTTCGATACTGTACTGGTTTAGCCTAGTACGCTTGAGTAGCCTTGAATTTCTCGATGATCTCTTTCAGTGTCGCCACAACGTCGTCGTTATAAGTACCGGTCTCGTTGGTGCTCTGCACGAAGCTTGCGTATTCCGCGTTCATGAAGCTCAGCAGTCCAGCCTCAAAATCCAGCACCTTCTCAACCGGCACGTCTTCTAAGTAGCCTTCGTTAGCTGCGAACAATACGGTGCCCATTTCAGCCACAGACATTGGGGCAAACTGCTTCTGTTTCATCAGTTCGGTCACGCGAGCACCATGCTCCAACTGGCGGCGGGTCGCGTCGTCTAGATCGGACGCAAACTGAGAGAATGCCGCGAGTTCGCGATACTGAGCCAACGCCATCTTAATGCCGCCGGAGATCTTCTTCATGAACGGCACCTGAGCAGAACCACCCACTCGAGATACAGAAATACCGGGACTCATAGCTGGTCGCAGACCAGAGTTGAAGTTCTCTGTCTCCAAGAAGATCTGACCGTCGGTAATGGAAATCACGTTGGTTGGTACGAAGGCAGATACGTCACCAGCCTGAGTTTCAATGATCGGCAGCGCCGTCAACGAACCCGTCTTACCCTTAACCGCACCGCCGGTTTGTTGCTCAACGTAGGCTGCGTTCACTCGTGCAGCTCGCTCTAGTAGGCGGGAGTGCAAGTAAAAAACATCGCCCGGGTAGGCTTCACGTCCCGGCGGACGCTTCAAAAGTAGAGATATCTGACGATAAGCCCAAGCTTGCTTTGTAAGGTCGTCATAGATGATCAGTGCATCTTCACCGGTATCGCGGAAATACTCACCGATAGTGCAACCAGAGTAAGCCGAAATAAACTGCATGGAAGCTGGATCCGCTGCACCCGCCGCCACCACAGTGGTGTATTCCATAGCGCCGTTTTCTTCTAAGGTGCGAACCACGTTGGCAATGGTCGACATCTTTTGGCCGATGGCCACATAAATACACTTAATACCGCTGCTTTTCTGGTTGATGATAGCGTCAACTGCAATAGCGGTCTTACCAATCTGGCGGTCACCAATGATCAGCTCTCGCTGGCCGCGTCCTACGGGAACCATGGCATCGATACATTTAAAGCCTAGCTGGACAGGCTGATCGACGGATTGCCGAGCAATAACGCCGGGGGCTACTTTTTCGATGGGCGAGGTGCCTTGGGCATTCAGCGGGCCCTTGCCGTCAATGGGGTTACCCAGCGCATCGACCACACGACCCAACAATTCTGGGCCCACGGGGACTTCCAGAATTCGACCGGTACAACGAGCAGTCATACCCTCGGTGAGGGCATCGTAATCACCCAAGACCACCACACCAACGCTGTCACGCTCTAGGTTCAACGCCATGCCGTAGAGGCCTCCGTCAAACTCAATCATTTCGCCATACTGAGCCTGAGCGAGGCCGTGAATACGTACGATGCCGTCAGAAACACCAACAATGGTGCCTTCGTTTTGGGCTTCTGCTTTTACATCAAGTCCCTGAATACGGCCTTTGATGATGTCACTGATTTCCGATGGATTCAGTTGCTGCATGCTAGCTTCCTTTTAACTCTGTGTTTTGCATTGACGGTGGCTTCAGGCCGCGCCGTTACTTCTGCACTAACGTTTCAACTAATTTTGTTAACCGGCCTTTCACCGAACCATCGATGACGATGTCACCTGCTCGGATGATCGCGCCGCCAACCAAACCTTGGTCAACCCGCGAGCTGATATTGATCTCTTTGCTGTACTTCGCGTGTAAAGCCGATTTCAGCGTGTCGCTTTGCGCTTGAGTCAATTCGAAGGCGGAGACAATCTCCACATCCAAAGTCTGCTCTTGCTCTGCTCGAAGCTCTTCGAATTGGTCCCGCACCTCGGATAGCAGCGCCAGACGATCGTGCTCAGCCAGTGCCTGTAAAAACGGTCCTGCCTGACTGTCGATCTCATCACCGCACAGCTCTGTCAACTTGGCAGCTTTGTCTTGAGCGGCCAAATCGGGACTGTTCAGCATGTTTTGAACAACGTCATCGTTGCTGGTTGCCACTAAGGTGTCCAAAGATCTGGACCAAACTTCCAAATTGCCCGCGCTCTGGGCCAAATCAAATACGGCGTTGGCGTATGGGCGAGATAGGGTTGCTAGCTCTGCCATGACTTACAGCTCTGCCGCAAGTTTCGTCAGCATCGCTTCGTGCTTAGACGCATCGATGTTGTCTTCAATGACCCGCTCGGCCCCGGCAATAACCAAGGTGGCGACTTCGCCGCGAAGGGTTTCTTTAGCCCGATTCATCTCTTGATCGATTTCGGCGCGAGCCGCTTCTAACAGGCGCATGCCTTCCTGACGTGCTTCATCTTTGGCTTCTTCAACCATTTGGTTCGCACGGCCACGAGCTTGCTCAATGATCGAACTTGCCTCTGCTTTTGCCGCAGCAAGTTCCGTTTCTGCATTCGTAGCAGCACTGGCCAGCTTTTGATCAGCCTCTTCCGAAGCGCGCAAGCCTGCGGCAATGGCTTCTTGTCGCTCGCGCATGGCGGAACCGACCATTGGCCAGATGTACTTCATACAGAACCAAACAAAGATAACAAACGTTATGCTCTGGCCTAGTAGCGTTGCATTTAGGTTCATCGCAGTTCTCTTCTTATCCGTTTCAAATTTATCGTCTCAATCACCAGTGGGGTCGCGAGGCTCGCCGCGTCTTCCTACCGTCTCCGGCAGACCAGACGCGTCTGGTCTAATGTGACCCTGCCCGCGCCGCTTTCACTGACGTCGGTTTTGCTTGGTCGAATCAAACTCGACCCAACCCCACCTTTTCTTATCGTTTCTTGGCCGCCCTAGGGTGGCCGAGAGAAGATCGACGCTGGTTACGCGGCTACCGCGAAGACAACGTAGAGACCGATACCAACAGCAATCATTGGAACCGCGTCCACAAGACCCAACACGATGAAGAGCTGAGTACGTAGCATAGGCAGCAACTCTGGCTGGCGCGCAATACCTTCGAGGAATTTACCACCGAGAACACCCACACCAATAGCGGCGCCTACAGCGCCTAAACCCATCATCAGTCCACCGGCAATAAACAAAAGACCCGTAAGTTCCATTTCAACTCCAATCTAACAGTTAAGGTTCGCGGCTGCGCCGCATTGTGCCCATCTAAAGGCGTATCAATGTTCCTCAGAGTCGTGGGCCTGAGCCAGGTACACGATCGTAAGAACAGCAAAAATAAAAGCTTGCAACGTGATTACTAATACGTGGAAAACCGCCCACACCCATTGCAACACACCGCCAAAAATAAAGAAGCCAATGCCGCCGCCAAACATGAGCGCGATCAGAATGAAGATCATCTCGCCGGCGTACATGTTGCCAAACAAACGCAACCCTAAGGAAAGGGGCTTGGCGATTAAGGACACGAATTCAAGGAGAAAGTTCACTGGAATGGCGAAGATCGAAGGAAAAGGGTGCAGGGTCAGCTCTTTAAGGAACCCAATCGCCCCTTTACGTTTAATGCTGTAGTAAATGATCAGTGCAAATACTGATAGCGCCATTGCCATGGTGATATTGGGATCCGTGGAAGGCACCACTTTCATGTGTGAAATGCCCATCAGTACCGCCAACTCTGGTATCCAATCTACGGGCACCAGGTCCATTAGGTTCATCAAAAACACCCAGACAAAGATCGTCATCGCCAAAGGCGCAATTAGATCGTTCTTATAATGAAAAATACTTTGGGTGGTTTCGTCAATGAATTCGACGACCATTTCAACAAAATTTTGCAGGCCGCCGGGTACGCCAGCTGTTGCTGACGCGGCGGCGGTGCGAAAAACGATGGCAAAAACTAAACCCAAGACGATAGACCACACCATGGAATCCACGTTGACGGACCAAAACCCCATTTGAGCGGCTTCAGCGCCGCTGTGAGCGAAGCCCCAGCTACCGTCCGGCAGCTGCCCGTAGGTCAGGTTTGTCAGGTGATGCTGAATGTAATCCGCTGTTGTTTTTGTGCCGCTGCTCATTGCGTCTTTACTGTCCTAATCCTGTTTGTCATGTCTTCTGTCGGGGTCGCCCAAAAGATTGTGCTCTTTTGCTTGATCCACCCGCCACGTGCATTCAACTAAACTCTCGCCTTGCAGCGGCTCTTAGGCCTAATTGCTGCTCTGACTCTCTTTGTCGTCTGGTTTTTCCAACAACGCCCACCAGTAGGACGATTGCCCGGCCAATAGTCCAAGGAAAAACCAAACAGGTTCAACCGGGCCACTCGCCAGAACCAGAGCTATCAACACACCGGTACTCAATACCTTTAAGACCCCTTGGCCAACTATGCGGCCCGGCTCCATGGTCTGCTGGCTTGTCCATGCAAAATAAGCGCTTGGAATCACCACACAAACCACGCCTGCGCCAAAACTCAACGCACCGACGCCTCCGAATAACACGACGAAAACCATCGTGCCGACCAAACCGATCATCGCCTGTTTCGCGATGACCCCCCAAGGACCGGCTATGCGCAGTATTCTCACGACCGGACTTCAGGCGGCGCGTAGTATAGAGATGGGTTCATCGCCATTCAATTGGATTTAAAGGAAATATTACTCAGGAAGGTCGACACGTTTTAGCAAGCCATCCAGCTCTTCTAGGCTCGAATATTGAATTACTACCTCGCCCGCACCGTTGTTCTTTTGCTTAATCCGTACGCTGGCACCTAAGTGATCCATTAGTCTTCGCTGCAGAGCCTGCACGTCCGGGTCAACATGGGCCGGTGTCTTTCGTTTCACCGTCTTGCCAGATAACAGTTGGCGAACGAGGTTTTCTGTGTCTCTAACGGTTAGTTTTTGACCGACGACGCGCTTAGCAGCATCTTCTTGGGCAGGACCAGAAAGTCCAAGCAGCGCTCGAGCATGGCCCATCTCCAGTTCTCCTGCTTCCAGCGCAGCACGCGCTACGGCCCCTAAATTGAGCAAGCGCAGATTGTTAGCAATGGCTGCACGGGACTTGCCGACAAGGTCTGCTAATTGTTGCTGAGTCAACTCAAACTCGGTTCGCAGCCGCTCGAGTCCAACGGCCTGCTCTAAGGCTCCCAAGTCCTCGCGCTGGATGTTTTCTACCAGAGCTATCGTGGAAGCGTCTTGATCCGACACCTCCCGTTTCACTACGGGCACTTCGGTCAGGCCTGCCCGTTGAGCCGCCCGCCAGCGGCGCTCCCCGGCCATCAACTCATAGCCACCTTGGGGCCTGGACCGCACCACCAAAGGTTGCAGTAGTCCTTGGTTCGCTATGGATGCTGCGAGGTCTTCAAGGGCTTGTTCGTCAAAATGTCGGCGAGGCTGATAAGGACTAGCAATGATTTCTTCAACAAAGACGGTCAACAGACCGTCGCCTTGTTCCGACTCCGGTGCCCTCTGTGCTGTGCTTGTGTCGTCCGCCGTTTGGGTGGCCGGTTTTATGCCGGCCGATAGCAAGGCGTCGAGTCCTTTACCGAGTCGAGATTTGCTCATTGGGTTTTCATCGCCTTAATTTTTTCCCTGCGTCGTTCCAACACTTATCGGACCAAACACCAACGACTGTTCGCGCTCCGTTTATGTCGTAGTGCCATGCCGCTTCAGCATTTCGCTGGCCAATGCTTGATAGGCCAGCGACCCTCTCGAACCGGCATCGTACATCATGACCGGCAGTCCATGGCTGGGCGCTTCGGCAAGGCGCACATTGCGGGGCACGACGGTACGGTACACCTTGTCGCCAAAATACTTAATCAATTGTCTCGACACGTCTCGGCTGAGACCGTTGCGCGCATCGTACATCGTTCTCAACAGTCCATCTATTTCCAACCGCGGGTTGGCCTTAGATCGAATACCCTCGACGGTATCCAATAACGCTGACAGGCCCTCCAGCGCATAATACTCACACTGCATGGGTACGAGAACGCCGGTCGCCGACGCCAGGGCATTAACGGTCAGAATGTTCAAGGAGGGCGGACAGTCGATTACGATGTATTCATATATCTGAGCCTGTGCGCTGATCCCTTTCGTAATGACAAACTCCCGCTCGTCGAACTGCAGCAATGCAACTTCCGCCGCGGTGAGGTCGATGTTGGACGGTAATAAATCGTAACCACCGACCGTGGATCGGCGGGCTTCCAAAAGCGTCGCGTCGCCCATTAGCCAGTCGTAAATACTCAGGGGCAAATCGTGTTTGTCGATACCGCTGCCCATGGTGGCATTGCCTTGTGGATCCAGATCAATCAAGAGCACACGCTTGCCCAGACCCGCCAATGCGGCGCTTAGATTCACGCTGGTCGTGGTCTTACCCACGCCGCCTTTTTGATTCGCTACCGCGATTACGTGTGTCACTGCGCTGCCGCCTTAATCTGTTGGGGCTGGATTACCCAAGCCCGCTGTTTTGCGTACAACCTGCAAAAAGTGTTCATTGGTCAACCCTGGCACCTGATAAGGGTATTCTACCAAGCCGTTGACTCGCGGTGCCTTCGGTTGCTCCCGGTCCGGATCTGCAACGTGAGAGTAAACGATCAGCTGTCCTTGGGCACTGAGATGCGGCTCCAATACCGGCCATAAACGCTCAACCGGCGCCACGGCTCGGGCAACGATGGTATCGAACACATCTGCCGAACCTAATTCCTCAGGGTCATATAAGTCTCTCTCTTGAACCTGCACATTGCTCAACCCAAGCTCCCGACAGACTAGCTGCAAAAACCTGACCCGTCGGGTCATGCGCTCCCACAAGGTCACGGCGACCTTCGGTTTGGCAATGGCTAGGACGATGCCTGGAAGACCGGGGCCTGTACCAACATCTAAAAGAGTATTACTTTCGATGTGGGGCACCGCAGCCAAACTATCCAGAAGGTGTCTGGGCACCAAGCGCTGTATGTCTTGGCGTGACACTAGGTTCATACCCTTGTTCCACTTTTCGATCAGGTTGGCGAAGCGGTCCAGTTGCTGAACTTGAGCTTCCGTCAGCGGCGCGTTCATTTCTTTGGCGCCACGCTCCAGCAATGACGTTCGATCCTTCAGCGTTCTACTGCCTTATTTTGCATCGCCTTGTTTTGTAACGCTTTGGCATGAACCAACAGAACTGACAGAGCCGCTGGCGTCATACCGGGTATTCTAGCCGCTCTGGCTAAGGACTCTGGGCGGTGGTGATCGAGCTTCTGGCGCAGCTCGTTAGACAACCCTTCTATGTTCAAGAAATCCATTTGGGGCGGTATTTGCAAACCTTCATGGCGTCTGATTTTTTCAATTTCGTCGTTTTGACGCTTTATGTAACCCGCATACTTGGTTTCAATCTCAAACTGTTCCAAAGCGCGGAACGCAACCCCCTGATCTATGTCCATACCAAGTGCTTTCGCCATCATTGGTGCATTAACTTCCGGTCGTTTTAGGCACTCTTCTAGCGTGGTCTCCCGGCGCAGATTCAAAGCCAAGGCAGCAGCTAAATCACTGTTTGGGAAGACTAGTGTTTTTGGAAAGGCCTTTTGGTTTTCGTCCAACACCTGCATTTTTTTGTCAAACGCCGCCTGACGCTGGTGGCTCACCAGTCCCATGGCCAAACCTACGGGCATCAACCGTTGATCTGCGTTGTCTTGGCGCAATCGCAAACGAAACTCGGCGCGGCTGGTGAACATTCGATAGGGTTCCGTTGTGCCGAGGTGAATCAGGTCATCGACCAGTACCCCGATATAAGCCTCATCTCGACGCGGTTCCCAAGGCGTCTTGCCTAACGCTAAACAGGCGGCGTTGACCCCTGCCAACAAGCCTTGAGCGCCAGCCTCTTCATAACCCGTCGTACCGTTGATTTGGCCAGCGAAGAACAAGCCGTCTAAGGCCTTGGTTTCCAGGGTATGTTTTAGATCCCTGGGATCAAAATAGTCATATTCAATGGCATAACCCGGACGAGAAATATGGGCGTTTTCAAAGCCCTTCATGGAGCGAACAAAGGCCAACTGAACCGCAAAGGGTAGGCTGGTTGATATGCCGTTGGGGTAAAGCTCTGTGGTGTTTAATCCTTCTGGCTCGATAAAAATCTGATGGCTGCTTTTGTCGGCAAACCGCACCACTTTGTCTTCGATGCTTGGGCAATACCTTGGGCCAACCCCTTCAATGTTGCCACTGTACATGGCACTTTTTGACAGGTTATCTCGGATGATTTGGTGGGTTTCTTCATTGGTGTGTGTAATGTGACAGTGCACCTGCTGGGGATGATCTTCCCTACGGCTCATCTGGGACATGACAGGTCTTGGATCATCACCGGGCTGATAGTCCAACTGAGAATAATCCACGGTTCGCCCATCGATGCGGGGCGGAGTACCGGTTTTTAATCGACCTACCCGAAAAGGTAGTGCCCTGAGACGGTCGGCCAAGGCGTTGGCCGGTGCGTCTCCTGCTCGACCACCCGGATGTTGTTCATGACCGATGTGTATTTTCCCGCCAAGGAACGTTCCTGTGGTCAATACCACTGCGGTGGCACGAAAAGTCAGCCCCATTTGGGTTTCGCAACCGACAACCCGGCCATTCTCCACCACCAAGTCGGTTACCGACTGCTGGAAAATCCTTAAATCTGACTGGTGTTCCAAAATGTCGCGAACCGCGTTTCGATACAAAGCTCGATCAGCCTGTGCTCGAGTTGCTCGAACCGCCGGGCCCTTGCTGCCATTTAGCACCCGAAAGTGAATGCCCGCCTGATCCGTCGCTTTGGCCATCACCCCGTCTAGGGCATCTATTTCTGCTACTAAGTGGCTTTTACCGATACCACCAATGGCAGGGTTGCAAGACATTTGCCCTATGGTCTCAATGTTCTGGGTCAATAACAGCGTGCGGGAACCCATGCGCGCCGCAGCAGCAGCGGCTTCGCATCCGGCATGTCCCCCGCCAATAATGATGACATCCCATAGGCCGTTTTCTTGATTGGCACTCATAGAGGGTATTTAACGGCTCGTCCGGCTGAGGGCAAGCCCTTCGCGCCTCAGCGCACATGTTTCACGTGAAACACGGCTCGGCAAAATGGGGGCCAATATGGCGGTTTATTTTCCGATACAAAAATCGGCAAATACCACATCGAGCAATTGCTCGACATCAACCGCGCCGGTTATACGCCCAAGGCTACGCTGGGCCAACCGCACATCTTCGGCCGCCAGTTCGAACCCGCCATCCATCGCGCCCTGCGCCCGCTCCAAATGCTCTAGCGTCTCCACCAAAACGAGGCGATGGCGTTCGCGTGTCAGCAGCGGCGCTTCTTTAGTAGCGGTCAGGGAGGCGACGAAATCATGCAAGGCCGCAACCAATTCTGCCTCGCCCATGCGTGTCACAGTCGACACGGACAGCCCGTCATAACCGCTCACAGCCCCCAAATCCGCCTTATTCAAAATCGCCAGATCCGGCTCGGCCTTGAGCGTTTCAACCATGCTTTGCGCCTTATCGCCGCCAGCTTCATCCAGCGTGTCGGGCGACATTACCAAAACCCGTAAATCAGCCTCCGCCGCCTGCATTTGGGCGCGGCGCACACCCTCACGTTCAATATCATCGCCCGCCTCACGCAAACCGGCCGTATCTATAAGCACAATCGGCACGCCGCCAATATGCATGGCAACCTCAATGACATCGCGTGTCGTGCCCGCGCGGGCCGACACAATAGCCGCCTCACGACCCGCTAACATATTGAGAATGCTTGATTTTCCGGCATTTGGCGGGCCTAGCAAAGCAATCCGCAACCCGCGCCGCAATTGAATGCCGCGCCGGTCTTCAATATGGCCGCGCAATTCATCGGCCAAAACCTCGATCTCTGAGGCTGAA
>JAQWIX010000128.1 GCA_029248675.1 Pseudomonadales bacterium
GCAACAATTGAGTGGGAGTAGTGAAGTTGGTTCAAAGCCCATAGGCTATAAGAGAGTTGGATTTACAAACCTCCGACAAAGTGCAGCGACAGATTCTGTCCCTATCAAACGATCCAAAAAAACACGCCGCCATTGAGACGGGGGATTCAGTTTAGTTCCCATGCCGTTCGCTTGCTCAGGAGGCGGGGGCGTTCTGTCCGACAAATTGTGGGGCCTGCAGATTGTTTTGATCGGGCTGCTCATATTGGACGAAAGTTGCAACGGCGTTATCTTTGAGCGTTGATTGCATCGAACATCAAAGAGGAGGCGGGTTATGAAAACCAACCCTGAGTTGTGGCCTGAAGATACGAGCCTGCGTCGCAAAAGCATTGGTATTGAATTTCGTGGGAACGAGTTTTTGGGTCACATGGTCGCGCCATCTGAGGCCTCAGGGCCACGTCCACTGGTCGTGGTCATACACAACTACCAGGGCCTAAAGGGTTTCGATGTCGACGTTGCCGAATACCTTGCCCGGGTGGGTTACGTTGGATTGGCAATCGATATGTATGGGAACGACGTGCCCGCCGATGAGCGAGACTTTCCCGCAGATACAGCGCAAATCATGCCCTTTCAAAAGCAGTGCTTTGAGGCCATGGTGAAACTCGATCACGACCATGAGTTGCTTCGTTCGCTTTTCGACTGTTGGATTAGGACAGGCCTTGCCGAGGATTGGGTCGCAGGCGACAGCGCTCCCTCGGCGATCGGTTACTGTTTTGGGGGCATGGTGGTGATAGAGGGTGTGCGAGGCGGCTTAAACCTCGCAGGGGTGGCGTCTTTTCATGGTTTGCTGCAAACCGGCGAAGATCCCAGCGCCAGCAATTTCGGTGCGGAAAGGCCCGCGCTTAAACCCTGCGAAAACCGGTACAATACAGACTCTGTAATCTTGATAGAAAACGGCGCCGAAGATCATTTGGTCACAGCGCAAAATCGAGAGCGCTTTTTCGCCGAGATGGATGCGGCCGATGTGGATTGGAGCTTTCATGACCACGCGAAAACCCCTCACGGCTTTGCGTTGCCGGCTCGACTAGGACCGCCTGGCCGATTGCATGAGGCTGCAGATCGCCGCTCAACACAAAACATGTTGAGTCTGTTTCGCGAACTTTACCCAGATGTTGAGCAGAAGGCCGTGTCACCAAATGCCGCCGGAACCCGAATCCCTTAGTTTTTTAGGTTGTCAGAAGCTTGGGTTTACCACTGCGCCGGGCCTGTTACTTTCCCTAGGTGAGTCGTATTCTTTTTCAGGGGGGCTCCTTGCAACTGTTGACGGCAGACTGTGCCTAACGCCTATTAGGCGTTAGTGGTTTGCGGCCAAAGAGCGACTGGGGCGGCGCAGGACCTTTGCCCCACTAACTTCCGCTCATAATCCGGCGCGAATGTTTTAGATTTCTGGACAATACTGGACGTGGAGAGTATCGCAGCGTCCCCGCGCAGCCGAAAATTACCTGCAGTGAAAACCAAAAGGAGACATCCCAGTGAGTAGTGAGAACAATACAGTTGGGCCGACATTTATAACATTGGACGAAGCGGCTCAGATGACCGAGGGGGTCCGTATCACGTTCGTTTCGGGTGTTCAGGCGCTCTATGCCGAGGCACTTAAAAACATCTGCTTTGTTAAAGAAATTCCAGTGATCCGGACGCTGCATCCGCTGATGGGGGTCGATAAAGAAACAGGCGAAGATCGGCAGGCACGTTTGTATGAACTCACCAGCCAGACCAGTTTGCCCACCATGTTTGTGGATACAGAGCGACCCAGAAACGTGTGGATCGAGCAGCTAGCAGTAGCAGAACAAGTCGGTAGCGAGACCAGTCCCGCGCTGATCCCCGCCAATGTTGAGCACCGAGTAACGATGTTTGGTTTGTGTGCTGTTGTTTTGGGTGAAGACGGTCTCGTCTGGAATGTCCGCATCCTCAATGATGGGCCCTTGGGTCGCAAGTACGGATACAGCGAAGAGGCCAGTGCTGCAGCCCCAGTCAAGGTTGCTCAAATAGTTGCGCTCATCGATAGCCGCCTAGAAGAACAAGCGGCCAGGGGCTCCAAATATCTTGTGGGGGATGCGTTAACCGCAGCGGATATCTACTGGGCAACCATGAGCATGATTATTACAGACACACCGCCAGACCTGATGCCTGTCACCCAGCAAAACAAAGGGATGCTCAAGTTCTTTGCGTCTAATTCGCAGGTACCAGAGATTGCTGGCGCGCTTTCTGATCGAATAGCCCAGCACCAGCGCTACATTCTGACGACTTATTGTGAAACTCCTGCGGTATTGGGCGGCGATCCGCTTTAGCGGGTTGTTGCAGGGTTTCTGGGAAATACGCCTTAGGCAATCGAAAGAGACCAGCGATTTTGAGAAGGCGCAATAGGCCCAACAACGGGTTTTCAGCGTGAGCGACCGTGTCTGATGCCTTTCGCTAAGCCAGTAGCGCAAACGTAGAGTCGCCTGAACTTGCAACGGAACACTTATCACTCAAGTTGGTTCTCTCTATCCAGAACCCTGGACAGGTGCTT
Organism: Pseudomonadales bacterium; assembly: GCA_029248675.1. GTDB lineage: Bacteria > Pseudomonadota > Gammaproteobacteria > Pseudomonadales > Azotimanducaceae > UBA4421. Next base: position 2,549 of record JAQWIX010000128.1, read on the forward strand.
TTGACTAACGCGATTAAATATTTTCGAAATATTCATTTTTTGGCTCAGGGTAGGGTTGAGCGATTTCCACTCCGTAGATTCTCTTTGCAGTAAACGAAAAATTCACACCATTGGTCTTAGGCTTTTCCCTGATTGACGATAACGGGCGCAGCTAAAGCGCTGTTGCTAGGAGGCAGAGAGGGTGCAAAGTGTTATCCAAAAGATAACAGGCAAAGTATCTTGATCCTTAGGTTAATGCTCCTAAGCGTTCTCGGCTTATCAATAGGGGCGGCCAGCAATGCTCTGGCCCAAAACGTTTATTGGGGCGGTGTGTCTTTTTCAGGCTGGGAAGCCAAGGATTCGCTTTATCCGAACGTTGCGAGTTATCTGTGTCGGGCAGAAAGCTGCGCGGACGACAGTATTGATGGCTGGGCTTTGACAGCAGTTGGAAACGCCAAGTTCGATCAGTTCTCTGTCTCGATGGACTATATTTCCGGTGGCGCGGTTGAGGGTGTGATCATGACACCCATGATCACCGGCGAATCCTTCGCCATGGTTGAAGATGTTACCGGGGGCCAAACAAACTTTATCCACGTATATCGAGTCTTCGGATCGTTACTTTTCTTCGAATTCGGTTCAGGGAGGTTTATCAGCGCCAAACCCGTGGTTGTGCAGTTCACGGATACACTGCCGGCTGCAGCAACGGCTGAGCAAAAACGAGCAGCCTTTGGCCGCCTTTTGTCTAGCGAGAGCAGTGGCCCAAATGTTTTTGAACAAATGTTTAATAGGGCCAATAGTGCCAGCACGACAACGTTTTCGGACCGTTATGTAAGGGTTAGTGGCGTGAGCATATCCCCTGCGGCTGGCGCCGAGCTCGTTGGCGTGCAAGATCTCGATGCTTGGAAGTTGCAGGTCGGCCGATTCTTCGAAAGCTACCTTCTCGACGCCACAGATGCTCCTCTGGTGCCTGCTGCTTCTGGTTCAGAGATTACCGACGAATTCGTTGCCACGTTTGCCAACGCATCAACGCGAATCAAACTTCCCAAGACGGTGCCCTTTGAGTTCTCGGTTGAGGTACGTCGTATGTTGGAGCTGTCGACTGTCGACCGGCAGCAAAAGACGTTGTGCCATGCAGTTGCTATCACGCTTCGTTTAGAAGGACCCATGGAGCGTCTATTGGACGCACCACTGGTTCGCACCAAGGAGAGTTGCGGCGTGATCGCAGCAGAAAAGCAATTGGATAAAACCTATTACTTCACTCAGTCGCTCTTCAGCTTGTTGCGAGAGGCATCAGCAAATTTGGCTGAGAAACCGAACAAAGACTTTTTTAAACGTGCTGCGCCCAAGTCTAAAAAACTTGATCGGCAATTTTCGGCTGCTTGGAAGGCTGCGCTAGACAATGGTTGGTAGTTGAGGAGAAATTGATGAAGTTAACGAAAATAGTTCGCGGGTGTCTGGTTCTTGTCCTGGCCTTGGCGGCGGGGCCTACCTCGGCAAATGAGCTTGTTCAGGTATCCGCTGTTGGAACCCATGAATACAGGTCCTTTAAGAAAACTGCTTCCCGGGATGCCGCACTGGCCGACGCCAAGAGCATCGCGCTCAAGAAATACCTAAGCTCAATGCCCATGGCGAAGCAGCGAATGCTAATGGCCGACTTCGCCAAGCTCGAAGCGGATATTGATACCTATGTCGCCGAGGTAAAAATTCAACAGGAGAAACGCGACAAAGCCACCAAACAGTACAAAGTCGCGGTAGTAGCGCAAATCAATCCGATTGCATTGGATGTCTACTTGGCGAACAACTCGGCTGCTGGCGTTCAGGGCAGCGGTTATGGCAGCGACTTCGGTGCGATGTTCATCGCTCGAGTAGAGGGCTCTAGGAAGAGTTTCGATGTCAAGCGCACGACGGTTGTCGAGACAGATAGTCTTGCCTCTCTAGAGGAAACCAGCGCAGCTGGCAGCGAAAGCAGCATCGAAAGTTCCCGCGAAAAGTCTATGAGTATAAGCAGATCCGGCGGATCTGCTGAACAAAAGCGGAATGACGTGGCGTATGAACCTTCGATCGAAATCAGCGAGGAAGTGGCCTACGTGGTGGAGGAATATCTCGTAAACGCTGGCTTTGAACCCATGGGTGTCGATCAGCTGGACGATGTGCCTTTTCTCGATGAAATAGTTGATCAAATGCGAGAGAGCGGACGTATGCCCAGCCGAATACAAAAAATGTATCAAACAGCGGCGATTGATGCGGGGTGGACGTTTCTTGGTATCGGAACCATTGATATTGGTGTTCAGCAAACGGATCCGGCAAGAGGGACCATACGCGTGCCAGCGACTGTGGCATTTCGCGTTTGGACCCTGGACGACGGCCGCGCGCGAACGGCTGCGTCGGTAAGGCCACAGGTCGTCTATGGTCAGGATCGAGGAAGCTCTTCAGTGGCAGAGACCAATGCCTACAACGAAGCTGTGAAGTACGCGATGGATACGGTTGTCGCGCAGTTGCAGCAAAAAGGGCTGAGGTAGCAGGAGCCTGAGCAAACTTGAACCAAGAACGAAATACAACAAAAAAGGAAAAGAAAAATGCAAAGAAGGAAATTTTTGAGCGCAGCGGGGGTTGCTATTGGCGCGACGGCGAGTAGCCAAGTTCTAGGTGCCTTTGGCGGCTTAGACAAGGTCGGTGGTGCTTTAGGCGGTGTCGGTGCAGGCGTCGGTGGCGCATTGGGAATGGGGGGCGCCGGCGCTGGCGGCGCTTCTTGGAAAGACGTTGCCAAGCAATTTGGCGAGGCAAAAGCTCTATTTGCTACGACTGCGCAACAGCAAGCGATGATTTCAGCAGACATTGCCGAAGCCCTTGATCTTAAAAGTGCGGCGGATGTTTTGCGTGGCGAAGCCAACAACCTAGCAGAAAAAGGCGATTCCATGGGCTCCGGTGATTTAAACGCGGTGGCTGAGAATTCCGCATCGACACAAGCATTAATCGAAGCAAAGTTGCAGGAATCGGAGTCGTTATCCGATGAGCAAAAGGCCGCTTTGGCTCGGTCTGCCTCTGAGTATTTGCCCACGTTGATTACTGGTTTTGCAGTGGCTAAGTCCGTCAAGGACGCAGTGCAACTTGCCTCGGGCCTTGGCGTTCCCGGTTTTAGAGATGGCCGCGCGGCAATATCTGCTGCTAAGGACATACCTGTTCTGGGCCCTAAGATGATTAAGTTCTTTGTCGACTCTGGAAAAACCGGGAAGTCGTTGATGGGGCTGATGCAAACAAAGGGCGTTGCTACGCCGGATGAGTCGGAAATGGATTCGCAATTGGCCGGCTTCGCCTAGCCTAGGACTGTAATAATGCATAAGTCGATGTTGCTAGTCCTTTTCGGAGTGCTCTCTTTTCAATCCATGGCCTCATCGGCTGATGATGGTTGTGCCGTCTACGAGGCGGAGGCCGAAGCCTTTAGTGGTGTCGTGCCGAAGTTCAACGAAGATGGGACGTTACGAGCGCTGTTAATGTACGGTGAGGGAACATTTCTTACACCCAAGCGTTCGCTCATAGCGGATGCGAGGCGCAAGGCTGAAATGCGTGCTAGGCAGGCTTATGCAGAATTCTTAAAGAGTGATTTCGATAGCCAAACCCTTGCTCAGGATTTGGTTACGACTGCCCAAGCTACAAATCAGGACGGGGAGACGGTGGGTAGCGCGACGGAACTGAGCAGCACCCTTACGCAAATGCGAAACAACGCCTCTGCAACCATGACCGGTGTAGTCAAACTTGATGAGTGCGTGAACACTCAGGAAAAATATGTGCTCGTGACCTTGGGTTGGAAGCCGGCAATGTCCCGAGCAGCGGCTGCATCACAGCGTCAAATGCGCGATCCAGAACCAGAGGTCCGTGTTGGAAGCAGCCGTAACGCGTCAAGCCCTGGAGTTGCTGGGGCAGCCAACAGCGGTGACGCTGCCAGCCCAGGCAAGGTGGCAGGGGTAGAGTTGATCTCCCTAGAAACAGTTGGTGTTGGCACAGATCTTCGATCTGCGACGAACGAGGCCCTGAAATCGGCTGTATCCCAAGTGTTTGGTGAACAGTTCGCCTCACAAACCAGCGTTATAGATTCAGTGGACAGTGCAAGTGTTTCTGCAGGTGGATATCAACTGGACGCTGTGGTTGAGCAAACCTCCTCAAAAAATGCCGTTCAAAGCAGTACTAGGGGAGTGATTAGGGCGTGGAGCTATTTAGAGCAGGACTTCTCCGCTGGAGAGCATCGTGTGCGATTGAGCGTCACAGTCCCCAAGTACAAGTCGTCGATAGATGCCTCGAAGGCGACGATGATTGTCGTGGCGCCACAGGCGGGGGCATCTGTGGATGCTTCCGATGATGCTTTCAATGCGTTCGCAGGTCTGCTGCGCGCAGAGCTAGAAACCACCATGAACGCCACGGAGAAAGTAACGGTTTTAGATAGGGGTTACACAAAGCTCGCTGATGCTGAGCTAGCGGGCCTTCAATCGTCGGGCAATATCTCCGAAATGGCCAAGCTTGGTGTCAAAGTAGGCGCCGATCTAATGCTCGTGCCCATCGTGGAGGAGTTTCAATACGAGATGGATCGTCGAGAAATCGGAGAGCAAGTGATCGAAAGAATGGTCTTTAACGTTACCGTTTCGACAAAAGTAATTGAAGTGGCGACCACGAACTTGATAGATACTCGACGTTTCCCCCAAAGAAATAAAAAGATTCGGTCGGACAATGCCACGGAAGAGATGGCGTTGTTTATGGCGAATCGTGTCGGACGCCATCTGAGCAGGAAAGTGGGCGTAGCAAGTACAAGTTCTGTGTCCCAATCCTCAGCGCCAGTTCCGGATATCAAGGCGCTCAAAAAAGATGTCGATAGGCAATTTAAGGAAATGAAAGACGATGTTGAAAATGATTGGTAAAAGATTGCTCGTTGGGGCGGCGCTTTTTGGATTGGCTACCACTAGTTACGGAAGCTGCAGGTCTTTTGAACGAGAGGCCGAGGCCTACGAGGGCGTGGTTCCTCGTTTCGATGAGTCCGGAAGCCTTAAATCGCTGTCGATGTACGGCGAGGGAAACTTCCTTGTCGCGAAGAGAAGTTTGATCGCGGATGCTCGGCGAAAGGCGGAACTGGGCGCACGGCGAGCCTATTCTGAATTCTTAAACAGTAATTTTAGTGCGTCTACCTTGGCGGCTTCCCTGATTGAAACGTCGCAAAATACTGATCAAGACGGGAACATGGTCGGGTCGGTCACCGAGCTTGAAAGCACGCTAACGGTGATGCAGAACGACACAGCATCCGTCATGACGGGCGTTGTAAAGCTCGATGAGTGTGTGGACACGGAGGGTAAATACTTGCTGGTTCGCATGGGTTGGAAGCCGGCTTTTTCTCGCGCAGCCGGAGAAGCAGCGGGCGTTATGGCCGACTCCGCCGATAGCACGAAATCAGCGAGTAGTGCCAAGAGGACTCAGATAGAACCAGCCGATGGCTATCGTAAGAAGAGCTCGCTAGCCGATGACTTTTAAGCTCAGGGCTATCTGCCGGGGCGTTTTGCTTTTTATCTTTTGCGCTGTCATGCCCAATGCTGCGTTCGCGCTTTGTGAGGAGCTATCAACTACACAGACAGGCTCGGAAGATAAGTTCTTTGTGAAATGCACTAACTCTTTTGCCAAGCCGGCATACACCGTAACGGAGTATTATGCCGGTTCCGAGCGCAACAGCTTCGTTGCGTACAGAGACGGTCAAAGAGGGTTCATGTGTGCAATGCTGGCAAGCGGCCATGATTGTAAGAGCTTGCCCAGGGGAGCCGTCGAGTTTCATACTTTTATCATGAGGCCCGGCTTACTCGGTGTGATCGAGGAACTCGAAAAGGCTCCAGAACACTTTGCTACTAAAGACGTGAGTTATTCCTACCCCAGAAGACTACGGAGCGCGTTAGAGCTAGGTTGTTTTCTACGAGTATATGACCCTAAAAAAGTGGTGTTTGGTCTGGATGCGGGTAGGTTGCACTCAGCTAGTGCGTGTTTGGTAGCGTTCGAACGTTACTTAGCTGATAA
>JAQWIX010000129.1 GCA_029248675.1 Pseudomonadales bacterium
CGATCGTTCACCGATTCCATTAACAGCTGATGGTCACAGGCCTGTTAACTCGCATTTGGGCCCCGCCGATGCCAAGCTTCCGCCGCACACCCATCTCACCGCTGCCAAGGATGATGCAGCCCAATCTCCCGTTGTGGCACCCCACCACCAGCCCCCTCTCCACGACCCGGCAGGCCCACTGCCTGCCCACTGCTTATTTTGTCTGGACGGCTTATCACCGTTAGCCGTTCCAACGTTAGACCTTTTTTCTACGCCGGCCTTTGCCGCCGCTGGGAACTTGCGCTTAGCCACCCTAAGCCGTGAGTTCTCCCACACTACTCTCTCACCTCCTGTACGCGCCCCACCACTAGTTCAATTCTCCTAAACCTGCAAAAACCCCTCGTTTTCCACGCGAATTGTTTTTGGCACTAACCAGCCTTGACGCTTGCTTGGGCCATCAACGGGGGAATCGATCTTAGAAACCAAGAATTGGAGATTTTGAATGCGAACCTATGCGCGACGGATTTTGTTGACCACAAGCCTTCTTACCTCGCTTTACCACACGCCGACATTTGCGGATAACTCCCGGGCCATCGATCATGGCCCCATTGGTGTCATGGGCGACCACTACCACAAAGCCGGAGAATGGATGGTTTCTGCCCGATACATGCGTATGCATATGTCTGGAAACCAAACAGGCAGTGACACCCTGAGTGACGCGGAAGTCATCGCTCAAAACAACGCGCCAGGTCGAATGCCCGGGAAACTCAGCGTGGTACCCGACGACATGGATATGGACATGCTCATGCTGGGCGCTATGTATGCCCCTTCTGATCGAGTAACCCTAATGGCCATGATCATGGCCTCTAGCAAAGACATGGGCCTCAAAAGCTACCAGCCGCCAGCCATGATGGGCATGGGTAGCGGTATGTCCGCAAGCAGTCGAGATTTAGTGGGCAGCTTTTCCACCAGCACAGATGGCATCGAAGCCATTTCCTTCAGCGGACTGTTTCGCCTGCGGGAATCCGTACAATCCCGCACGCATATGACAGTTGGTTTGCAGCAGTCTCTTGCCGATGCCAACGCCACAGATACGGTCTTAACGCCAATGGGGACTCGAATGCGCATGCGCCTGCCCTATAGCATGCAAATCGGTGACGAGGCCCTGCGCTTGAAACTAGCCATCACTCACGTGCATCAGAGCGAAAACTGGGTTTTCGGTGGTCAGGCCGGCGGCAAATTCAAGCTCGACTCTAAGCCGTGGAATTTTGGTGACAGCCAACACTACACGGGCTGGGTTCAACGCAGTCTAAACCACCGATTATCCTACTCCGGAAGGCTGACCTATGAACGAGCCAGCACCTTAGAGGGTATGGATCCAATGATCATGGCCCCGGTGCAAACCGCTATTCCAGCGAACTACGGTTATCGCCAATGGCGTATTGGCGTGGGTCTAAATGCGGTGATTCCTTTGTTGCCTGGCGCCCCTGAACGCCTTGGCATCGAAATCGAGCGCCCCTTTGATGTGCAGGTCAATGGTATTCAGATGACGCCTAAGTGGCGTATCACGCTGGGATTGCAAAAGTCTCTTTAGACCGCTTTCTCCACGGCCTAGCCGCTGGCATTGCTGCAATGCCAGCGACGGGCATACCGGTGTTAAGCGCTGAACTTAAGCAGGGTATCCGAATCGCCGCCAGCGCCGCCTAGTACGTGCTGCAAATAGGATTCGTAAGTATCCATCCACATACCTTGGGAGCGCTCTCGGCCCGCTGACACATCGCTCTTGGTACTTTTGGTGTACCAGTTGTTGCAGCGCAGCCACACTTTACCGTCTGCACTGTTGTTGCAGCGCTGGGTCCACTCTTCAATCGCTTCCGGTGTAGGCTCCACTTCCCTCAGTTTCTCGGCACGCATACGCGATACCAGTCCTGCAATATACTTGCCCTGCTCCTCGCACAACAAAGTTACATTGGTGACGGGATTCAGACTCTGGGGCCCAATCATCAAATAAAAATTTGGTAGATCGGCAACGTGCATACCCCACAGAGACTGAGGACGGGTCATCTGCCAGTTGTTGGATTCGTCGGCGCCGTAGCGATCAGCCAAGGTCACGCCGTTACGCCCCGTGACCGGGAACGGAATATGATTACTGTCGAAGCCTGTGGCGTAGATCAAGACGTCCACGTCATGACAATCTCCGCTCGCCATCTTCACTCCGGTTTCGGTAACCGATGCGACTCCCTCAGGGTCGTTCACTAAGGTGACGTTGGATTTGTTGAAAGTCGTGTAGTAATCGTCAATGAACAGCACACGTTTGCAAAAAAATGGGTAGTTGGGTGTCAGCAGTTCTGCCAGTTCCGGATCTTCCACATCGCGCTTAATACGCCCTGCAATCACAGAGCAGATTTTGGCGTTGTCCTCTTCGTCATGCAGTGAGTCAAAGTCAAAGGGCAACTCGCTGTCTCGGACCGTGCCGTTTTGCCAATCGACGAATCGTAAACTCTCGCTGTATCCGCCCTTCTTAAATGCTTCGATGATCTCCGGTGGCGTGGGTTCATCGTCCCTAGGCAACGCCCAAGTAGCAGAGCGCTGAAATACTGTGAGGGTTTCTACTTCATCGGCAATGCTCGTGATGACCTGAGCCGCTGAGGCACCTGTTCCTACGATACCGACTCGCTTACCTTTTAGGTCTACGCTGTAGTCCCATTGAGCCGTATGAAAGGCCGGCCCCTGAAACGACGCCATGCCGGCAACTTCGGGCATTCTCGGCGTGGACAGAGGGCCATTGGCGCTTACCACATGCTGAGCGGTAAAGGTCTGACCGGCCTCACCGCTGTTCATATCTTGGGTGCTTATTTGCCACTGCCCACCATCGACGTACTGAATGTCGGAGACCTTGGTGGAGAAACGGATATGAGGCTGAAGGCCACAATAGTCCACCAAGCGATCGGTGTACTCGGCTATTTCCTGCTGACTGACGTATTTCTTCGACGGAATAAAACCGATTCGGTCCAAAAACGGCAGGTAGGCATAAGACGGTACATCACAGGCCGCACCGGGATAGCCGCCGACGCCGCCTTTTTGCCAAACACCGCCCAAGGACGAACCCATCTCGAGGATACTGAAATCCTCAACACCGGCCTCTTTGAGAAAATAACCGCAGAGCAAGCCGGAAAAGCCGCCCCCAACAATAACCACTTCATGGGTGTTCGACATCGCAGGTAACATCCTTTTTCAATCAATGAAAGCGCGGCAACCATTGCCGCAGGCGCAGGGCAGGTTACTAAAGACCTTGCCAAGACGCTACGGGCGCCGCACCTATTTCCAACTTGCCGGCGGTTTATTCCATGAAGGAAGCTGGCTGATCTGCCTTCTCCCCAAACAGCATTTGGGCAAAGGACGACACGTCCGGGCCTTGGCGCAGGTGATGTCCGCCATCCACCGGCAGACTGACCCCAGTGATCCAACTGGCGCGATCGCTGCAAAGAAATGCTACGGCTTCAGCAATGTCGGCTACCACACCGTGCCGGGATACAGGCATTTTGCCTAGGTAGTCGTTATAGACCGCTTCGGAGCCGAGCAGGCCGCTGGCAATCTCTGTTTCTACCAAACCCGGGCAAACGCTATTAACGCGAATACCACTGGCGCCTAACTCATCAGCACAGTTGCGCACCAACATATCGATAGCAGCCTTGCTCATGCAGTAGGCGGCCATGTGTGGATGGGTGCGCAACCCAGCGATGCTGGAAATGGCGCACATGGCCCCGCCGTTATTCTCTGCCAAATGTCTGGCCGCGTGCTTAAACACCAACATGGTGCCCTTGGCGTTGATTCGCATGATGTCGTCGTACTGATCCGCATCTTGGGCGGCGATTGGAGCCAGCCCGCCAATACCTGCATTGGCCAGAACTTTTTTCAATGGCGCCTTTGCATTCATCTGCTTCAGCGCTTGCGCAACAAAGGCCTCGTCAGCGGTATCCCCAACAAAAGTAGTCACAGACCCATTGGGCAGCTGTTCGAGGATGGCTTGTTTACCCTGCTCCAGTTTACTTTCTGTGCGGCCAAGTAATCCTACGGTTGCCCCGTGTTCAACGAATTTAGCCGCGCAGGCCAGTCCGATACCCGTGCCCCCGCCGGTTACCAAGGCGGAATGAGTTTCTACCGTCATCGTCTATCTCCAGATGTTTATGTTGCTCAGCCTAGGGCTTGCCCTATGAGCCTGCAATGATCCCGCTCAATAAGGGCTGGAGATATTTCGAATCAAACTCGGACTCAACAGCCCAGTAGGTTTAGGTCCATACAGGCCTTAGCCCGTTGCTGAGCCCTTCTTACTTCCGCTTCGGCCATAACAGAGGCAAGGCTATCCCGGCTCTGGGCTGCGTTGGCATAGCCACTGGCTGCTGCAATGTTAAACCACATGTGTGCTTTGACCGGGTCGCGAAAGGTTCCCACACCGTTGGCGTAAGCTACGGCTAAATTGTATTGAGCCGGTGCATAGCCAGCCTCTGCGGCACTGATATTCAATCGCAGTGCTTCTTTGTAATCCTGGATCACCCCTACACCTTTCAGGTGTAAATCTGCCAGCGCACCGATGGCCTCTGGGGATTCAAGAGCTTGGGCTTTTTGATACCAAGAGGCTGCGACCATGGGATCCGGATCAGTACCTAAGCCCTGTTCATACATGAGTCCTAAACGGTATGTGGCCGCGGGTTCTTGCTGATTGGCCAGGGCTTCGTACAGCTCTAAGGCTGTTACGAATTCGCCTCGATCAAACGCCTCGTCCGCTTCGGCTAGCCCTTCAGCACGAACCCCTGAACACAGAAATAGGGTTAGGCTGCACAGCAGCGCAACATACTTACGTTGCCGGCCCTGGGGACTGACAGCATTGGACTTAGCACAGATCATCAACAACTGGATCCTGAAAAATAGGGTTCGATATCGTTTTTATCGGCACTTTCTACCACAACCTTTAACTCTGATCAGGCGAGTGCTCGGCCTCAGGGGTGGCGGCCTATAGGCCCCTTGGTTAAAAAAGCCTTGTCTCGCCCACCTTCATCACCCACACGGATTCTTCATTTAGCCCCTGTTGGGCGGCTGCCCGGCGAAACCGTTGAGGGGGCTCATCTAGAGGTTCATCGGATAGATCAAAGGTTCCAAAGTGCATGCCCACCATATTCTTCGCGCCCAGATCCATGGCCGCCTGAACCGCCTCCTCGGGATTCATATGGCTGGCCTGCATCATATCCCTTGGTGCATAGGCCCCAATCGGCATGGCAGCCAGGTCAACGGTTCCAAGGTGTGCTCCAATGTTCTTAAAGCCGGGAAAATATCCGGTATCACCTGCGTGATAGAACCGTTTGTTGGG
>JAQWIX010000133.1 GCA_029248675.1 Pseudomonadales bacterium
CACAGTATTCGGTGCATGGGCTGTTTCCGGCTAGTCCCAGAGATTGAAGAACTCTTCCATGGCCTGCATCTGGCCGCCAGCCACTGCCGAAGGGACGATAATGGGCGTCTTAATACCGGCATCAAACCAAGCCTCGACGCCTTCGCGCACTTCACTGGCTGATCCGAACAGGGTGGTATCGGCCAACCACCGATCGGAAAGGCACTCTGGCACACGGTCGTAGTCTTTCTCGGCTACGGCAGCCTCGACGCCATTCATTTCTTCCTCAAAGCCCGCTTCTTTCCAATAGTTTCGGTAGTTGGGCAGAAAGGCGTAGCTCGTCAGCGTCTTGCGATTTACCGCGGCGGCGGCGGCTTTGTCGTCGCTGATGCAGGTTGGAATCATGTTGCCAATAAAGAAGTCGTCTCGGGCTTTAGTTTCATCGCTTAGGTTACCGAGCGAGTGCGCCATGTGGGAACGGGCACCGTTTGCGAAGACCATGCCGCCACCAACTTCCTGAGCCAGCTGAATCATTTTGTCGCGCAAAGTCGCCAGAACGATAGGTGGCAAATCGCCTACCCGTGGCACTGCCTTCATGTCCTCAACAAACTGGCGCATGTCGCTCAGCGGTTTGCCTGCGGTGATACCCATACGGTTTAGCGCCGGCGCATGACTGACGCCTACGCCGAAACGAAAACGGCCCTGAGATATTTCGTGGAGAAATCCCGCTGTTGAGGCGAAGTCGGCGACATTGCGGGTGTAAATCGGTGTGATACTTGTGCCGATGATTACGTCCTTGGTACTCAAGGCGATGGCATTACACAAAGACAAGCTATCACCCAAGCTTGGGCCAAAAATCCCCGGAAAACCCCGGCGTTCGATTTCTTGTGCAAGTTCAATTGTTCGTAGTCGGCGCCCTGGTACAGCGGCAAGGCTAACGGCGGGTAATTGGGTCATGGTCTCTCCTCTCGTGTTTCAGCGTTGTCGGGGAACAGAGTACTTGAGCCCAGGTAGATCGCCAAACCATCACGGTAATTTAGCCGGCTAAAAGCTCGGTCAGTAGTGCAGCCAAGCGCTGATTTTGCTCGCCGGTACCCACGGTAATGCGCAAGGAATCTTTGAGCCGCGGCGTCGCGAAATAGCGCACTAGAATGCCCTTGGTCTTTAGCCCTTGATACAGGGCTTCCGCGTTAGCGCCTTCGGGTACTTGGGCCAGCAAAAAGTTGGTTTGACTGTCCGCTACTGTAAAGCCCAACTGCCGAAGGTCAGCTGCCAACAGTTCCCGGTCGCCTCGGACGGTGCGCCAAGTCTGTTGGGCATAGGCTTGGTCTTCAATAGAGGCCAGCCCAATGACTTGGCTGATGGCATCGACGTTGTAGCTGTCCCGGGTCTTCTCCAGAATTGGTTTGATTAAGGAAGGCGCGCCAAGCAAGTACCCCAACCGTAATCCTGCCAAGCTGTAGCCCTTGCTGAAGGTTCTCAAGATCAGCACATTGTCCAGATCCCGCACCAGCTCGGTGGCGTCTTGTGGGCCTTGCTCGTCCACAAAATCCACATAGGCTTCGTCCACCAGCAGCACTCCGGTCAGTTCTTCGGCCACGGCTCGCAGGGCATCAATGGAGGTGAAGTGGCCGCTAGGGGCGTGGGGGTTCACCACGCAGGTAAGCTGGGCATCCGCCTGATTCATGCTGGCGGCGAAGTCGGCGGGTAAGGACCAATCGGCCTCTAGGGCTTGGGTGACCATTTGCGCACCCTGTATCTGGGTTAACACCGGATACAGCGAATAGGTGGGCTCGGTGGAGGCGACGACGCCTTCCGGTGAGACAAAGGTAGTTACGGCCAAGCGCAAGGCTTCGTCCCCGGCGTGTGTGATCACAACATTTTCTATCGCCAAGCCGTGGTGGTTGGCAACGGCTTGGCGCAGTGCTCTTGCATCAGGTTGGGGGTAGATCCGCAGTTGCTCAGTAGCGAAGTCCGCTAGCGCCTGTGCAACCTTGGGGCTGGGCGGATACGGATTTTCGTTGGTGTTGAGTTTGATACTGCGCCCGTCTTGAGGCTGTTCGCCGGAGGCATAGCCTTGCATGGCCGCAATGTTTGGACGCTCGTATTGGCTCATTGGGCTGGGTCTCGGTCAGGAGTTTGGGTGAGGCTTTCTGGCTCAAACCCAGAGTCAGACGGGGTTAGGTCTCTGATTTCGTTAGCGGGTGCCAACAGTCGGGCGAGCCATAGAGTACTTGGGCTGGCCTCCAGCGCTATTTTTGCGCTCATGGTCAAAGGTACCGACAGAAGCATGCCCACTGGGCCAAACAGCCACCCCCAAAAAATCAACGATACGAAAACAATCAGGGCGGATAAACCTAGGCCTTGGCCCATGTACCGGGGCTCCAAAACATTTCCGACAATGGTGTTGACCAAAAAGAAGCCGAGGACAACAAGGCCCGCTTCTGCCGGCCCTAATTGCACAAGGGCCAACAGTACCGGGGGAATACCCGCAATGATGGAACCGATGGTCGGTATAAAATTCAGCAGCAGGGCGACCAAGCCCCAAAGCACCGGAAAGTCCACGTCTAGGATCCATAAGAACGAGGTCACCAAGATGCCCGTGAGGACGCTGACCGAGGTTTTGATGGCGATGTAACGGTTCATGGTGCCAGTAATGCGCCCGAAGTGAGCAAGATCCCGGTCAGGATTCGCCAGCACTGCGCGCAGTTTCGGATAGAAACTGGCGGCCTCTGCCAATATGAAGATCACCGTCAAAATGATTAAAAAGCCATTACTAAGGACTGCGCCAAGGCTGCGCAATGCGCTGCCTGCAAGGGTGAGCAGCGACCCAAGGGGTAGCGCATCGGCCAGCAGCGATAAATCAATTGGCACATTCCAGCTTTGCAGTAAGACCAACAAGTCACTTTGCAGGGTGGTTAGCCGTTCTTGATAAAAGGGTAGTTTGGCCGAGAAAGCCGATGTGCTCTGGGTGAGCAGTGCGCCGATCAGCCCCAAGGCCAGAAAGATGGCTAGGACCACCGAGCCAAGGGCCAGACCGTTGGACATGCCCTTGGCCTTAAACCAAAACATTGGCGTGGCGGCGATGGTGGCGATAAAAACGGCCAGCAACATGGGTACCACGATAGCCTGAGCGGATTTCAGGCCTGCCGCGATAATAATGAGGGCCGCAAAGATGATGAAACCTTGGCCAGCACTGCGCCTGTCTTTGTTATCTCGATCTGTCATTACAGGATGCTCGTTAGCGGTGCATTGGTGGTGAGATTAGATGTTATGTGAAGGGCCGCTGATTGGCCAAGCTCGGTACTTGGCTGCGAATATCGGCTACACGCTGAGGGTCAACATCGGCAATCACATAGCCATCTCCCTCGGGCAGCTCGGCGATCACCTCGCCCCATGGGTCGATAATGATGGAGTGACCGAAGGACGCGCGATTTGCGCTGTGGGCACCGTGCTGCGCCGGTGCGATTACATAGCTCTGGCTTTCAATAGCCCGCGCGCGCAGTAGCGCATGCCAGTGGGCGGCTCCTGTGGTGGCGGTAAAGGCAGACGGAACGGTTAGGGCTACCGCGCCCATTTGCACTAGCCGCTGATACAAAGCCGGGAAGCGCACGTCATAACACACCGTTAGGCCAAGCGTGCCCATGGGGCTTTGCACGCATACGGCCTTGTCGCCGGGCGCCGTTTGTCGAGACTCCATCAACTGGGGACCGTCAGGGATACTCACATCGAATAGGTGAATCTTGCGGTACATGGCAGCAATGTCGCCTGTGCTGATCAGATACACGCTGGTGTTGTAACAGCGGTCCGAATCATCTGGCATGGCTTCATGAAAGCCTCCTAGCAGCAGGTCACATCCGAGCGTCCGGGCCAGTTGCTGACAGCGCCGCAAAATAGGGCCGCCTTCGGGCAGTTGCTCCAAGATCTCTTTCTTACCGTCGTGCCTGCCGAGGTAAGCGAAGGCTTCGGCCCAGGCAATGAGTCCTGCGCCCTCGCTTGCCGCCTGCTTTGACAGGGTTTCCAAAGTGCTGAGGTTCTGCTCAACATCGGTGCCAGCGTTGTGCTGCACGACAGCCACCTTGGTGGCTTGTGGCACAACGATATTGTCAGATGCTGTGCTCACAACCATTAGCCTTCCGGCAGCAAGTCCGGTTGGATGCACTTAATGCTGCTGCTCAGGTATTCCTCAAGGGCCGGCAAGTTAAACGCGTCGTCCTCAGAGACGAAGCTAATGGCTGTACCAGTCGCGCCGGCTCGGCCGGTGCGTCCAATACGATGCACGTAATCTTCTGCATCGTCGGGCAGCTCGTAATTGATGACGTGAGTAACGCCGTCTACGTGAATGCCGCGGCCCGCTACGTCGGTAGCGATCAGGTATTTCAGTTCTCCGTTCTTGAACTTGTTCAGGGTCGATAAACGTTTCTTTTGCGGAATGTCTCCGGCCAAGCCCTCACAGGCGATGCCTTTTTTCTTAAGGTAGTCCACTAGCTTGTGGGTTCGGTCACGACGGTTCGCAAAAATAATGGCCCGTGCCGGTTCATTGTGGTTGATGAAATCCAGCAGAATACGCTGTCGCTTGCTGGCTTCGACCAGCCAGAATTTTTGATCCACGGTGTCGGTGGCAACGCTCTCTGGCTCCACCACAATATGTTCTGGATCAATAGTCCAGGAGTCCGCCAGTCGCATGACCGCGTCGTTGAACGTGGCAGAAAAGAACAAGGTCTGTCGTTTGCGCTTGTGGGGGGTCTGGTAAACGATTCGGCGCACGTCTGGGATGAACCCCATGTCGAGCATGCGATCGGCTTCGTCAATCACCAAGCATTCCACTTTGCTCAAGTTAATATCTCGGCGCTCTAAAAAGTCGATGAGCCGCCCCGGTGTGCCCACCAAAATGTCCACAGGCTGCTTGGCCAGCTCTTCACGCTGTCGGTCGAAATCCATACCGCCCACCAAACAGACCGTGCTCATGCCCATGTATTTAGCAAGACCTTCCGCATCTCCCTGAATTTGCAGGGCTAGTTCTCGTGTGGGTGCTAGCACCAGTGCCCTTGGCGTGCCAAGGTTTGGACGCTCTTGGTGTGGGTTTTCCCAAAATCGGGTGAGCAGGGTAATTAGGAAGGCGGCAGTTTTGCCGGTGCCGGTTTGCGCTTGGCCTGTGACGTCATAGTCGGACAGGCTGAAGGGCAATGAGCGGCCTTGAATGGGTGTGCACTCTTCAAAACCCAGCACGCTAATTGCTCGGGTTAAAGGTTCGGGTAGCGCCAGTTCCTCGAATCGCACCGGATCGTCCTTGGGACTTTTGGTTTCAGGAGCTTCGTCGGCGTCCGCTGCCACAGCCAGTTCGTCCTTGGTCTCGGATTCATCGGTAGATTTAGGGTCAGGAGTTTCCGCTGCGCCCTCGGAGGCTGTTTGGGGTTCGTCTGATTCAGGTATTTGCGCTAGCGCGTTGGCATGAGTGGTGTCGTCTTCGGCCTCTGCCGAAAGCTCGGCGGTTGCAGATGGCTCGGCACTTGACTCAGCCTGCTCCGCTGGGAGTTCGGGTGATTCTTGTCCTGTTTCTTCAATAGCAGTTTCGTCAACAACGGTTTGTTCGGTGGCTTGTTCGGCAACGTTATCGACAACGATGTCATCGTCCTGAGCATGTTCGGTCTTAGGCGGTTGATCTGTCATAGGATCCTAATATTTGATGTAAATGGTAGAGCAAGCTTGGGTCTAACGTGCGCCCAGCACTTGCTCCGCAGACGCGGTTTTAATACACAGCGTCAAAATGTCCATGGCGGCATGGATTTCATCCAATGAGCCAAAGGTCGGCGCAATGCGAATGTTTTTGTCATCGGGGTCATCGCCCTTGGGAAAGGTCGCCCCGGCCGGTGTCAGGGTCAGTCCAACAGCCTTGGCCATGGCAATGACTTTGCTGGCCAGTCCAGGGAGAACGTCTAAGGATACGAAGTAGCCGCCCTTGGGCTTGGTCCAGGTGGCGATGCCAAGCCCGTTCAGCTCTCGGCTGAAGATCTCTTCAACCAACTCGAATTTCGGCCGGATGATCGCTGCGTGGTCGGCCATGTGTGCCGATAGCCTGCCATTTAGAAACTTCACATGACGCAGCTGATTTACTTTGTCCGGCCCAATACTGAAAACCCCCAAATGCTTGTCCAATGCATCAAGCACCTTGGCGGAAGCCGCGAGGAAAGCGACGCCAGCGCCAGCGTGGGTAATCTTTGAGGTGGAGGCAAATTGAACCACATGATCGACTGTGCCAGCGGCGGCAGCGGCTTCAAAAATAGAGGTTAGGGTATCGCCCTGTTCGTATAAATCGTGCACGGCATAGGCATTGTCCCAAAGCACCACGAAGTCATCGGCGGCTGCGTCCCTTGGTAGAGCCGCCAATTGAGAAACAACATCATCGCTGTAGGTGCAGCCTGTGGGGTTCGAATACTTAGGAACACACCAAATACCCTTAACGGCTGAATCTGCAACAGCTGCCCGGGCAGCGTCCATATCCGGGCCGCTATCCGTTACTGGGATGGGTACCAGCTCGATGCCGAAGTGGTTGGATAGGGTGAAATGTCGGTCGTATCCGGGGACTGGGGCCAACAACTTGACGGTTTCGGCGTTGGACCACAGACGCCCATCGCCCCACAGGCCCAGATCCATGGCCGTGCGTAGCGTCAGATGCATGACGCTAAGGCTGGAGTTGCCGGCGGCCATGATGTTGGCCTCTGGCACGCCCATAATTTCTGCGCCCAGTGCGCGGGCCTCGGCAATGCCTCGAGTGCCGCCATAGTTACGGGTGTCGGTGCCGTCTTCGGCGATGTAGTTCCCCTGTAAGATGCCGTCCAGCCCATTGCTCAAGCTGACCTGTTCCACACCGGGCTTGCCACGACTGAGGTCCAACTTTAAGTTGCCGCCGTTCAAATCGCCGTATTGGCCTTGCCAGTGGGAGAGTTGGGCGCTCAGTTCTTCGGTACTCCACTGAGTCATAGTTTGGTTATTGGCCGTTGTCATAGTCCGGTGGTCTCGTCCATCGCTAACATTAAATTTAAATTCTGTATGGCTGCGCCGGCAGCCCCTTTACCTAAGTTGTCGTAACGAGCGCATAGAACGATGCGTTCTTCGTCGCCAAAGACAAAAAGGTCCATATGGTTGGTGTTGTTGCGCCCGGTAGGATTCAGATAGTTGCCCTCCAACATGCTGCGATCACCAAATTCCGCCACATGAATAAACGGCTCTGATTCGTATCGATTCGCCAGTACGTTATGGATCTGAGCCGGTGTCGCGCCGCTCAGCTCACTGGTGAACAAGGGCACCTGAGTCAACATGCCTTGATCGTAGTTTGCCACCGTGGGAACGAATATCGGCGCCACCTTGCTGCCGCTGAATTGGGTCATTTCCGGCAAGTGTTTATGACCTTGATCCAGTCCATAGCTTTGAACGGCTAGCGTATTGGCCATGTCTGCGCCCATGCTTTGAAACTGCTCAATCATTTGTCGGCCGCCACCTGAGTAGCCGGACACCGCGTTGCACCGCAGGGGGGTGGTTTGGCTTAACAGGCCTGCGTCAATGAGCGGGCGTACCAGCAAAATAAAGCCCTGAGGATAACAGCCAGGATTGCTGACAAATTGCGCCTCGGCAATAGCCTTGCGGCTGTCCGGCTGCAGTTCGGGCAACCCGTATTGCCAGTCTGGGTTGGTGCGATGAACAGAGCTGGCGTCTAAGACCCGAGTTCTACCTGCAGCCAAGGCAACGGACTCGCGTGCCGCATCGTCGGGCAGGCACAAAATCGCCACATCAGCGCTGGCCAGCAACTCGGCTCGAGCGGCGGGGTCTTTGCGTGAAGCGGGATCTGCTTGCAGCACTTCAATATTGGCATGGGTCGCCAAACGCTCGCTGATTTGCAGGCCGGTGGTGCCGGCATGTCCGTCGATAAATATTTTGTTCATGTGTTCCGTCTAGCTCACTAATTCGGGTGAGTGTGCTGGGGCGTCGATTGCCAAGGCATGCGCGTTTGTATCGCGCATTTGGGCGGGGGGAGTTTACGGTCAAAGGGCCTTGCTGTTAAGCATTGTTAGTCGGTATTTGTTTGAAATTCAAAGACTTTGCTTTGGAAGTTCGGTGGAAGATTGGCCACAGTTTGTTGTAGAGGCTGGTCAGGATAGGTGTCACTCCAGCTACGAACAAACTGCAACGTTTTCAGACCGTCGAACCAATCACGGGCGGACCGCTGGCGTCTTCCTGCGGTGGTTTTCTGCTGGCTCACCTTCGTCGCGAAACGCTCAAGTCCCAGTGTCTGTAATCGCTCTAAGACCGGGTCATCATCCACATGGTTTTGGTCAACGGCCCCTTGGTCGATGGTCCATTGGTCCAATGCGTTAATAGCTCGTGCGAGTAATGTAAAACAGGTTGGGTGATAGCTCAGGTAGCCATTGCCGGATGGGTCTTCTGCCAGGCTCTGGACAATACGCTGCAGAGCGGGTCCGGTACCGAAGGGCACGCGGCTGGAGGGCCGGGCCTGAATGGTTAAGGTCGGTTCCAGCAAGCGCTTAATGGGTGCAATTTTGCGTACCTTGTTCAGCAGATAAAAATCCTCACCGGCGCTTCTTTTAGGATAGCCGCGAACCCCGGCGTATGTTTTTGCATGAACGGCGATAGTGCTGCCTAAACTGTGATGGGCATAGGGACTGCCTGCCACAGAAAGTCCTGCTACGTAGTAGGCCATATGCAGGTCGTACAGGCTGGCGGCTCGATGTAGAACCGGGTCATCACTGTGGTGGGTGTGTGGAAAGATCAACGCGCCGTCGGATAACTCCTTGTCTGGCGTCCCGTCAGTATTAGCCGAGAAAACGCTGGTGTATCCCTCAGGGAAGACTACGTCGGCGTCGCTTTGTAGCAGCCAGGGCGAGCGGATTCGGCCCAAGAAATACAGGGCCAGCCCCAGATCACAACCGATTTTACGTGCCAGGCCCACGCCCTGTTTCGGGTTAAGCCGGTACGGTTTGGAAACGTGATCAAGCACCATGACATGGGCGTGGTGCCGGCCGATACAGGATGCTAGCAGCTCTTCCGTGCGCCGGATTAACTCTGCAGCCGCCCCAACTGGCGCATTGATCACTAAAATCACCAGCACGTTGGCTTCGGCCAATAGACCCAGTTGCCGATCCAAATGTGCGAACGATTCGTCGAAGGCGGGAATGATCAGGCAGCCCTGCCACACATGCTTTGAATCCGCTTGGGGCCAGTAAATGTTCGAGGAAAGGCGTTTATCCGTGAGCAGCGTCTTTGCACCAGCCTCGGCATAGGTACTTAGATAGCTTTCAATCACGGCTCAGTGCAAGGCGGCGCGCAGGGGCAGCCTAGCCACAAGGTCGTTCTCCTGCTGAGCCAACTCGCAAAAACGCTTGTCTACGTCAAGATTGGGGCACAGGTCTCGGGCAAGGCGCAAAAAAAGCTGCCAATGACGGGCCTCGCTTTTGGCGATGGCATGATAGAACTTGGCCAGTTTCGGGTCTTGCACATGAGCGGCGACCAAGCCAAAACGCTCAGCTCCACGGCGTTCAACAATGGCTCCTACCAATAAACGATCCAACAAGAAGAACCGAGAGTCTTTGCGCACCAATTTGTTCAGGGCGGTCACGTACGGGTCTTTGCGATCCGCCGCAGGCGTCATGCCCTTGGCCATCAATAAGCCCATGACCTCTTTGTAGTGATTGAGCTCCTCAACGGCCAGATCCACCATGGCTTGAACCAAGGCTGCTTGGTCCGGGTAGTGGGCTACCATGCTTAGCGCCATGCCCGAGGCTTTCTTTTCGGCGGATGCATGATCTTGAATAAACGATTCGAAGTCGTCCAAGACACAGGTGATCCAGCCCACATCGGTGGGTTGAAGCGCTGTCAAAGCGGCAGCGTCTACTGGCTGTAAATCGAGTTCAGCCATTGACCGATATGAGTGATTTGTTGAGGGCAAACTTGGTGGCCCATGGCGTATTCCTGCCACTGCACTTGGTAGGACAGGTCCATGAGCGCCTGCCGGGACGTGATAGCACGAGTAATGGGAATGGCTGCGTCGCTTACACCGTGGGCCATAAAAATTGGCGTGTCCACGTTGGCGAAGCCGACCCGCTCGGCAAGATGTTCGTGGTCGTTCACGTAGGTTGACAGCGCCATAATGCCTCGCAGGCGCTCGCGATGACCCAGGCCTGCCTCCAGGGCAATGACACCGCCCTGGGAAAAGCCGGCGACGGTAATCTGATCGAAGCGAAAGCCCTTGGCTACCTCGGCTTCCACCAATTGGTTGACCGCATCTACGGATTGACGAATGTCATCGTTGCTAGCTAAGGGCGACGCTGGATCAATGTCATACCAGCCGCGCATTTCCATGCCGCCGTTTACCGTGATGGGGCGAATCGGCGCGTTGGGGAACACGAACCGCAGATCTTGGTCCAGCGGCAGCATGGGCACGATGGGTTCGAAATCAGTAGCATCCGCACCGAGGCCGTGCATCCAGATAACGCAGCCGACTGGGTTGTCGCCGGTTTCGGTTTCTAAAAATTCCATCGAATCCATGATGCCTCCGAGAATGTCGGGTGATGAGAGCAGGGCGAAACGATAACGGTTGCGTCTGGGGATCTCAATTGACCCACTGAGTTAAACACCTGTTTTGTGCCTCCGGCTGGCCGATACGGTTGATTTTTTTGCTAGAGGAGTCCGGGCGGGGCCTTCAAGCAGACACTGTTCTCGTGCAAGCGAACACCCAACGCGCCATAATAGGCGGATGCAAGAAGAAGAAAGACCCAGCTCCAAGAATTTGCGCCGGCTTCGCCCGGCGTTTTCGTTTCTGCGGCCCTACATTCCACAGGTAGTCATAGCTAGCATCGCGTTGATTGTGACGGCCAGTGCGACCCTATCGTTGGGCCAGGGAATTCGCTTGGTGATCGATAGCGGCTTTGCCAGTGGCGAAGTGGCACTGCTGAATCAGTCCTTGAGCCTGTTTGTTGCCTTCATCGTGGTTCTCACCGCGGGCACGTTCGTGCGCTTCTACTTCGTTTCGTGGGTAGGCGAACGAGTGAGTGCGGACATTCGTCTGGCGGTG
Organism: Pseudomonadales bacterium; assembly: GCA_029248675.1. Taxonomy (GTDB): domain Bacteria; phylum Pseudomonadota; class Gammaproteobacteria; order Pseudomonadales; family Azotimanducaceae; genus UBA4421. The sequence continues at coordinate 11,066 of JAQWIX010000133.1, forward strand.
TTCAACCACCTAGTGCATATGCACCCCAGTTTCTTCGAGGCTAATGCGCCCAGTGAAATTCAGTCCAGAGTGACCACGGACACCACGCTGCTGCAAACGGTGATTGGGTCCTCGGTATCCATTGCTCTGCGCAACATTTTGATGTTTTTCGGTGGCATGGCTTTGCTATTCATAACCAATGCCAAGCTCTCGCTGATCGTGCTGGCCAGTGTGCCTTTTGTTGTGCTGCCGGTGATCGTTTTTGGGCGTCGAGTGCGTGCCCTGTCCCGCAGCAGCCAAGATCGGCTTGCTGACGTGGGCAGTCATGTCAGCGAGAGTTTCCGTCACATAAAAATTGTACAGGCCTTTAATCATCAGGCTTTGGACATTACTGAGTTCGGAAGGGTGGTGGAGCGCGCGCTTAGTGTCGCTTTGCAGCGCGTGTGGCTGCGTGCTGTGCTGGTGGCCGTGGTGATGCTCTTGGTCTTCGGTGCTGTGGCCACCCTGATTTGGGTCGGTGGCCAAGACGTGCTCTCTGGTCGCACCACGCCCGGTGACTTGGCCGCCTTTATTTTTTACGCCTTCATCGTTGCTGGTTCCGTTGGCGCTATTTCTGAGGTCTGGAGCGACTTGCAGCGGGCCGCAGGCGCCACAGAGCGCTTGGTAGAACTGCTGGAATCGCCCAGCGAAATCGCCGACGGCCCGGTGGATGCGGTGGCGCCTTGGCAGCAGTTGAATTTGTCCGTGGAGAACGTGGCCTTTCACTATCCCAGCCGCCCTGATCAGATGGTGCTACAGGACTTGTCCTTTCATGTGGCCCCAGGCGAGATGGTGGCATTGGTGGGCCCGTCTGGCGCAGGTAAAAGTACGTTCTTTGACTTGCTGCAACGGTTTTACGACGTCACCTCCGGGCAGATTGCCCTAGGCGGAGTCAGCACACGGGATCTGAGTCTAAATGCCTTACGTAATGCTTTCGGCTTTGTACCCCAGACTCCGGCAATGTTCTCCGGATCCGTGCGCGACAATCTGACCTATGCCCGGCCCGACGCGACTGCCGAGCAAGTGACCCGTGCCCTTGGTTTGGCCAATGCCCAGTCCTTTGTCGACGCCCTGCCTGAGGGGTTGGATACCCATCTGGGCGAAGACGGTGTCGGCCTGTCTGGGGGCCAGCGGCAGCGCTTGGCGATTGCACGCGCACTCATTGCTGAGCCAGCCTTTTTGCTTTTAGACGAGGCCACCAGCGCCTTGGATGCTGAGAGTGAACAAAGCATTCGTCAGAGTGTGGAGGCTCTCAAGGGCGAGATGACCATCTTGGTGATCGCCCATCGGCTGTCCACGGTGCGTCAAGCAGACCGCATCCTCGTGTTTGATGAGGGGCGTCTTATTGGCAGTGGTACTCACGACGAGTTGGTGAGCAATAGTGAACTCTACGCGCGATTTGCCGACATACAGTTCGCCAGCTGATCTAACTCATCACAAATTCGGCTGTTCCGCGCCAAACAGATCGGTTTGATCCGGATTGTCCAACTCGCGCAGCTGCACCCCCAAACCGATTAATCGAACCGGTTTTTGCTGTCGCTCCCACGCTGTGGTCAACAGACCTAGGTAGGTCTGTTGGTTTACCTCCTGTCCGGTACTGGCCACGGTAGTGGTATCGAAGCCCTGAAAGCGCAGCTTCAGAGTACGACCCTTGATTCGATGCTGACAGTTGGCCTTGGCGATGCGTCGCTGCAGATCTTCAAACAAGATATTAAGTTGGCTCTGGCATGCGGCCATGGTGGGCAGGTCGTCGGCAAAGGTGCGCTCTGTGCTGATGGACTTGCGGGTTCGGTTGATGCTTACCGGCCGCTCATCTCTGCCACGACACAATTGATGCAGCCGCGTGCCGAATTTTCCGAAGCGCTTGGCTAATTCCGTGGCGCTAATGCCCTGCAGATCGCCGCAGGTGCGAATGCTCATGTCGCTCATTTTTTTCGCGGTCACCGATCCTACGCCGAAGATTTTTTCTACGGGCAGATCCACCATGAAGGCGTCGATATCCGACGGGGTAATGGTGAACTGACCGTCTGGTTTGTCCCAATCGGATGCGATTTTGGCGAGAAATTTGTTTGGGGCAATGCCCGCTGAAATGGTGATGCCCACCTCGTCCCGAACCCGGTCGCGTATCTCAGTAGCGATACGGGTTGCACTACCTTGATGTCTAGAACTTTGGCTGACGTCTAGGAAGGCTTCATCCAAGGACAGCGGCTCCACTAAGTCGGTGTAGTCGTAAAAGATGCTTTGTACCCGCCGACTCTCCACCCGGTATTTTTCCATATTGGTTGGAACCACCACCAAATCTGGGCACAGGCGCAGGGCTTGAGCCATGGGCATGGCGGAATGCAGGCCGTACTTGCGTGCTGCGTAATTACAGGTGGCAATGACTCCGCGCCTGCTGGCGCTGCCACCCACGGCGATGGGCAGTTCTCTTAGGCTGGGGTCGTCGCGCATTTCCACCGAGGCATAAAAGCTATCGCAGTCGCAGTGGATGATTTTTCGCATGCCGTCGTGTCTTGCAACATCACTATTTGATCGCATAAAGCCAGCTTATTGCATTTCCTTCAAAGGCTGAACTGGCAGCGAAATTTCAATGGCTGATCTTGGTGGCTGAAAGCGTCAGTGGCCAGTAAGATCAGGGGCTTGAATTTAACGCAGATAAACTTGCAGAGGGGAGTCAGTTATGGGGCCATTGAACGGATTTAGAATCATCGAACTAGCAGGTATTGGACCTGGACCGTTTTGCGGAATGATGCTGGCAGATATGGGTGCTGAGGTGATTCGCGTTGAACGCATTGGTGCAGCCCAAGCCACCGAGGCTCCGAAAGATGTTTTGACTCGCAACCGTCGCTCCATTGCCGTTGACCTCAAGAGTCCAGAAGGGGTCGAGGCCGTACTGCGGTTGGTTGAGAAAGCCGACGGCCTAATTGAGGGGTTTCGCCCCGGTGTGACCGAACGGTTGGGGTTAGGGCCAGAGCAGTGCCAAGGGCGTAACCCTAAGCTGGTTTACGGCAGGATGACGGGGTGGGGCCAAGATGGTCCCATGGCTCAGGCTGCCGGACATGACATCAACTACATATCCTTGGCTGGTGCTCTGCACGCTATTGGACGACCGGGCGAGCGCCCAGTGCCGCCTCTGAACCTTGTGGGTGATTTTGGCGGCGGCGGTATGTTGCTTGCTTACGGCATGGTTTGTGGGTTGCTGGAGGTGACCAAATCGGGTCAAGGGCAGGTGATTGATGCCGCCATGGTGGATGGTACAGCGGCGCTAATGGCCATGTTTTATTCCATGTCCGCGGTTGGCGCCTTTGCCACAGACCGAGGCACCAATTTACTGGATGGTGGTGCGCACTTTTACGATACCTACGAGACCGCGGATGGTGAGTACATCTCCATCGGATCCATCGAGCCCCAGTTCTACGCGCTGCTGATGGAGAAAGCAGGTTTGGATCCGGATTATTTTCAACCACAGATGGATCGCGGCCGCTGGGGTGAACTGAAGGCAAAGTTGACAGAGGTCTTCTTAAGTAAAACCCAAGCGCAATGGTGCGAGATTATGGAAGGTAGCGACGTTTGCTTCGCGCCGGTGCTTAATTTGATTGACGCCGCCGAGCATCCGCACAACAAAGCGAGGGATTCGTATCAGACCGTTGCAGGGATGTTGCAGCAGTCGCCGGCGCCGAGGTTTTCCCGAACCCAGGCAGCGGCTATCACCGCGCCGAGAGTGCCTGGCGAGGATACCGCAGCAGTATTGGCCGACTTTGGGCTGTCCGCCGAAGAAATCGACCGCTTGACCGAGCAAGGCGTTGTCGCCGGATAAAGGTATTTGACGTGGAAGATGCTTCGTGAAAATGCTGCAAAATTGCGGTTAAATGAAGGATAGGGCTTTGTAACAAGGGTCGCCACAAAAGGCTCGGCTGGGCCCCAATAATAATAAACGCGAAAGGAAGTATTCCCTATGAGTGTAGAGTTGTTAGACAACCCAAGGTTTTACGGGTACCGAGTTCGGCGGCAGATTGAAGGACAGACTTATCAGGAGTACTTCTCGCTAAAAGAGAACAGCAAACGCCTGAGGGGAGCTAAGAAAAACGAGGTTAAGGCCGTCGCCGACGCGAGAGATACAGAGTTGAAGGCCCTTCAGCAAAAACAGCGCGATAAAAACGACCGCGAGATCCAACTGGATGAAAGTGGACAGATTAAGGGCATCCTTTGCCGCATGAAGCGAGAAAAAAGCGGAACTCTAACGCCGGTTTTTCAAGTAGGCGTCATGTCCCGGGTTCGAGAGAAAATTGTGAATACGACGGTGTCCATTACGCGCCATGGTCGAGTCGAAGCATGGCAGCGTGCAGTGGATTTTTACTGCGAGCATAAGCGTATAGGCAAGCGCACCAAGGCCTACAAAGAGCTGAACTCGCGTTGCCCGAAGCCGGCGCAAATCAAGCGGTATACCCAGCAGTAGCCGCTGGTCTTGCGCCGAAGGCGTGGGACGAGAAATCTCGGTCAGGTATCATCACACCGTCAGTTTGCTCGGCAGGCTGACGGTTTTTTGTTTCTACCAGTTTGGTTGATTCGTACTCGGTTCGGTTATGAGGGAATTTTGGAGGGCACATGACAAATACATATCACTCGGACGAGTACGCTCAGGTTTACGCACGGTCGCTGACCGAGCCTGAGAGCTTTTGGTCAGAGCAAGCGGCGCACATTCCTTGGATGAAGGCTCCCGAAACCATCTTAGATCAGGACGAAAACGGGGTTTGGCGATGGTTTTCCGATGGCGTTATGAATTCCTGCTTTGTTGCCCTTGACCAACACGTTGAGCAAGGCCGGGGTGATCAAACCGCCTTGATCTACGATTCGCCGGTTACTGGAACCGTCGAAAAATACAGTTATTCCGAATTGTTGGCTAAAACTGCCGTCATCGCCGGTGGCCTAGCGGATCTTGGCGTGTCCAAGGGCGACGTCGTCGTCATATATATGCCCATGGTCCCGGAAACTGCAGCAGCCATGTTGGCATGTGCCCGTATTGGGGCCATCCACTCTGTCGTATTTGGCGGCTTCGCGCCGAAAGAACTGGCCATGCGCATCGATGATGCTAATCCAAAGGTGATTTTGGCGGCTTCCTGCGGTATCGAAGTGGATCGAGTGATTCCATATCAACCGCTGTTGAACGATGCCATCGATTTGGCTGAGCACAAACCAGATCATGTTGTCATGCTGCAGCGTCCCCAATGTGAAGCGGTATTGTCAGCCCCTAGAGATGTGGATTGGCGGGCTTGGGAAAGTGGAGCGTCGCCTGTGGGTTGCGTGCCGGTGGCTGCTACAGATCCTCTCTATGTCCTGTATACATCTGGTACCACCGGTAAACCCAAGGGTATTGTTCGGGACAATGGCGGCCATGCGGTGGCGTTGAATTACAGCATGGGGGCGGTCTACGGCGTAGGGATCGGTGACGTGTATTGGGCGGCCTCAGATGTTGGCTGGGTGGTCGGCCACTCGTACATTGTCTATGGCCCATTATTTGCCGGATGCACCACGATTTTGTACGAGGGCAAGCCCGTAAAAACACCGGATGCCGGCGCATTTTGGCGAGTACTCGCCCAGCACCGGGTGAAAAGTTTTTTTGTGGCGCCAACGGCCTTTCGCGCCATGCGGAAAGAAGACCCGGATTGTGAGTTGTTGCAGCAATACGACATTTCTAGCTTGGAGTATCAGTTTGTGGCCGGGGAACGTTTAGATCCGCCCACCTATCATTGGTTGAAAGAACACTTGGATGTGCCAGTCATCGATCACTGGTGGCAGACCGAAACCGGTTGGTCAATTTGCGCCAACATGGCAGGCATTGAGCTGCTTGAATCAAAAGCCGGCTCCTGCACCTTGCCCGCGCCCGGCTGGGACCTGCGCGTATTGGATGCTGACGGCCAAGAGGTCGGCCCGAATCAGGAGGGTGCCATCGTTATCAAAGCCCCTCTGCCACCCAGTGCGTTTCCGACGGTGTGGAAAGATCATCAGCGATTCGAAGACAGCTATTGGAGCGAGTATCCCGGTTTCTATCTAACCGGCGACGGTGGCTATCGCGACGAGGATGGCTATGTGTTTGTTATGGGCCGCACCGACGATGTGATCAATGTAGCCGGACACAGGCTCTCCACTGGACGCATAGAAGAGGTGGTCGCCGAGCACCCCGCCATTGCAGAGTGCGCGGTAGTTGGCATAGCTGACCCGGAAAAAGGACAAGTGCCCGTTGGCTTGTTGCTAATGAAGGACGGCGTCAATCAAGATGAGGGTGCCTTGCAATCGGAGCTGGTACAGGCGGTCCGGTCCGCGGTTGGCCCCATCGCCAATTTTAAGCGGGCCATTGTCGTGCCTCGCTTGCCCAAGACGCGATCAGGCAAGATTTTGCGTCAGGTGATTCGTAAAATGATCGATGGGCAAGAGTACGTTGTGCCCTCCACAATCGATGATCCCGGCATTGTTGATGAGTTGCGTGATACGCTATCGCGCAATGGATGGTTGGGTTGATCAAAGCGTAAAAGTAATCACCTCAAGCCAGTTCTGGAACGTGAGTAGCTAATGTGTCTGTTCCAAGAGCCGTTCCAACACAAAGGAGTTTTGAGTTCAGCATGATCATAATGCAGGGCAGTATTCCCATAAAATCCGGGAAGTTTGAACAAGCGCTGAGCATGGCGAAAGAGCTAACGGCGGCAGCGCTCGGAGAAGATGGGTGCATTACCTACGAGTTTTATCGAGGTACCACCGATGCCGATACCTTGGTGTTGTTCCAAGAGTGGCAAACTATGGATGCGTTGATGGAGCACTTAACGACACCCCACGTAGAGGCCTTTTTGCGCCGATTGCCGGAGATCTCCACCGGTGGTATTTCCACCCGCCGCTATCTGGTGCAGGAAGTCGAAGAAGCAGAGGCCGTGGTGGTGGTCGAACAACCCCGCATCATTCACTGATCTAAAACCGCCCGACAAGGCCTTTCAAAATCAAGTTAGGTTTGTGTTCCTAAACTAATCTGGCGTTCAAACCCCACGCTCTCGGTTAGAGACAATCAGTCTTGCTCTGTGTCGCCGTCCGCTTCGTTGGCGGCGTTATACTCTCTGAGTTTGCGGACGTACAAGGCAGTAATGCCGCATAGGGCAAGGGCGAAAAACACCTCGGCAACGCCCCAGTAGAACAGGGCGGGATCGAAAATGATCAAAACGCCCTGAACTAAATACAGGGTGCTCACCAAGCACAAAAAAAACATACCTTTCAGATTGCCGCGCATAGCACTGGGTAGGGTTAGCAGCAGGGGTAGAATTTGCAGCACGAACCAAGTCACATTCAGCGCCGTGGTAGGGAGTGGGTCGAAAAAGAACAGGCGCATGCCGGTAATGCCAACTAGTGAACCCACGACGATAAAGGTTAAAAACAACCATCCTTGCATCAGTTTTTCTCGCTTGAGTTGAGTCGCAGTGCGGTTTCGGCCAACTGTTGTCCGGCACTTTGGGCCATGGCCGTTTCCGCCGCGGATAAAGCGCCCGGATCGTCTTGACCTTGAACGTGGGTCACACCGTAAGGGGTGCCACCTGTTTGAGTATGGTTCAGCTCTGGCACGCTGTAGGGCAATCCCTGGATCAACATGCCGTGGTGAAGCAAAGGCACCATCATGGTGAGTAGGGTGGTTTCCTGGCCCCCGTGAAGAGAACCGGTTGAACAAAAAACGCTAGCGGGTTTACCCACCAGTTGGTGACCAGCCCACAGGTCTGCCGTGGTATCCAGAAAGTACTTCAACGGAGCGGCCATGTTGCCAAAGCGTGTGGCGCTGCCAAGGGCAAGACCACTGCAATTCACCAAGTCTTCCTTGGTGCAAAATATCGCCCCATCGTCAGGCACGCTGGGCGCGGTGCGTTCACTGACCGCGCTAACTGGCGGAACCGTTCGAATTTTTGCTTCGATACCGGCAACCCGATCCGCGCCCCTTGCCATTTGCAGGGCTAGGTTCTGGGTACCCTGAGTACGTGAATAGTAGAGAATGAGAATGTATGGATTGCTCATAATAGCGCCAACACATTTTCTGGTGGGCGTCCAATAAGCGCTTTATCGCCACAGGTGACGATGGGACGTTCAAGCAAAATCGGGTGTTCTGTTAGGGCTTTGCGTATGATGTCGTCGGACACCTCCGGCTCATTCAAACCGGCTTGGGAGAACTCTTTTTCCTTGCTCCGCAGCATGTCGGCAATGGGAAGATTCAGCTTTTGCTGCAACACCACTAACTCATCCTGTGATGGTGGCGCTTTCAGGTACTCGATTACCCGGGGCGATACCCCATGTTCCTCTAGCAGTGCGAGAGTCTGACGAGACTTGGAGCAGCGCGGGTTGTGGTAAATGGTATAGGTTGCCATGGGCCTTTCGCTCAAACGGTTTTACACAAGTAATTGAAATAGTATATGCACCCGGATGTGGGATTCACATGAAGAAGACGCGACTGGGTCGAATATTCGGACGTAAATTTTGGCGACTAAAAAGAGAGTCATGGTCAACGCTCTGAAATTCCGACGCATAAGTAGATCAGTCTTGCTGTTTTTCACAGGTTTGGTCCTGTTGGGCTGTGCCGAATCTGGCCCCCAAAATCCGTTGCGCTTGGCCGATGGCAATATCACCAGTCCCGAGCTTTGGCAGGGACAGTGGGTGCTTATCAACTACTGGGCAGACTGGTGTGGGCCGTGCCGGGATGAAGTGCCTGAGCTAAATCATTTGAATGAATCCCCGGATGGATTCACGGTGTTGGGTGTGAACTACGACTATCTAGAAGGGGCCGAGCTTCAGGAGTCTATAGACATATTGGGGATCGAGTTCCCCACACTTATCGATGATCCCCAGAAGCTGCTGGGTTACGACGAGGCGACGGTTCTGCCCATGACGGTTCTGATCTCGCCAGACGGCAAACTGCATCGAGTTTTGGTGGGGCCGCAAACCGCAGAATCCCTGCAAAATGCGAAAGCAGAGAAGGCAACTCCGGTAGCCAACCTTTAGCCCTGAACGTTTTGGGGTGGCTTGGAGCCTAGCCGATTTTTGACAGTACATCCTGCAGGGGTATTTCGGTAGCCTCTGCGTCACTGCGCAACCGATATTCAACGGCACCGTTTTTGAGGCCGCGGTCACCAATCACCACCCGATGGGGAATACCTACCAGATCCGCCTCGGCGAATTTAACCCCCGGCCTCTCAGCCCGGTCGTCGAGCAGCGTTTCGACGCCAGCAGCCACTGCCTGCGCGTATAGCGCCTCAGACGCTTCTTTAACCGCATCGGACTTATGCCCATTCAGGGCGATGATGTGCAGCTGAAAGGGCGCTAGTGGCGTCGGCCAAGTAATGCCGTTGTCATCGTGGTTTTGCTCAATGACGGCGGCGACCAATCGGGTAACGCCCATGCCGTAGCAGCCCATGGTAGGGGTTACGCTGTTTCCGTCGTGATCCAATACCGTCGCCTGCATCGACGCGCTGTAGGAATCACCTAGCTGGAAGATATGACCGACCTCAATGCCACGCAGAAACTGAATCTTGCCCTGGCCACCGGGTGCCATGTCTCCTTCTACCACGTTGCGAACGTCAACGATCTGCTGTTCATCGAGAACAACGTCCCGCTGCCAGTTCACGCCTTGTAAGTGCACCCCGTCCTCGTTGGCGCCGCAAACGAAGTCCGCGACCGCTGCGGCGCTCGGATCGACAAACATTGGAATGGCGCAATTTACGGGCCCTAAGGAACCGACGCTTGCTCCCATAGCCCGAGTAATGGCCTCCTCTTGGGCAAATGCCAACGGTGATCTGACCCCGGGCAGCTTGGCGGCCTTGATTTCGTTTAGCTCGTGATCACCACGCAAGATAATGGCGACCAAGCCACTGGGATTGTCAGTATCCTCCGGGTCCGCCTCAACAATTAGAGTTTTCAGATTTTGCTCTACGGGCAGGCCAAGGAGTGAGGCCACGGCTTCAATGGTTTTTGAATTTGGTGTGTCTACTCGGCTCATCGTCTGCGTGCCGGGTGAGGCACGATCAGGTCGCTGGGCAGCAGCTTTTTCCAGATTGGCCGCATAGGTCCCGGTGTCGCTGTAGGCGATGGTGTCTTCGCCTGAATTGGCCAGCACGTGAAACTCGTGGGAAATATCACCACCAATGTTGCCGGTGTCCGCCTGAACCGCCCGAAACTTCAGCTCCATCCGGGTGAGGATTCGCTCGTAGCATCGGTACATTTCGTCGTAGGTGACATCGAAGCTGGCCTGGTCCAAATGAAAGGAATAGGCATCTTTCATGGTGAATTCCCGGGCCCGCATCACGCCAAATCGGGGTCGGCGTTCATCTCGGAATTTGGTTTGAATTTGGTAAAAGTTCACTGGCAGCTGCTTGTAGCTGTGGACTTCGCGCCGAAACAGATCGGTTATTACCTCTTCATGGGTGGGGCCTAGGCAAAAGTCTCGGTCGTGGCGGTCCTGCATGCGCAGCATTTCGTCGCCCATCTTCTGCCATCGCCCAGTTTCCATCCAAAGCTCGGCGGGTTGCACGACGGGCATAGAGACTTCTTGTCCGCCGCTACGATCCATTTCTTCTCGTATGATGCGTTCGACTTTTCGCAGCACTCTCAAGCCCAAAGGCAGCCAGGTATATAGACCACTGGCTAGTTGACGGATCAAACCCGCCCGCAACATGAGGCGATGACTGATGACATCGGCGTCAGCCGGATCTTCTTTGAGTGTAGGTAGCAGCAGGGCAGATTGGCGCATAGTGTTTGGACTTGACTTGTGAAGGCTGCATTAGACACAAAGGCACCTGCTTACTACAAGCACCGTCGCAATCTGCGCCGAGTTATAGGCACAAAAAAGCCGGCATAAAGCCGGCTTTTAGCGTCGGGCTGATCAGTTAGACGATCATATCCTTCAGCTTTTTAAGAGCCGTTACGCGTACCCGAGTAGTTGCAGGCTTCGCGGGAATAACGATCTCTTCGCCGGTGGCTGGGTTGCGGCCCATACGCTTCTTTGTCGCAGGTCGCTTGGCTGCCTTGATCTTAAGCAGACCGGGCAGAGTGAATTCACCAGCCGAGCGCTTACGAATGTGGCGTTCAATCACGGACTCTAATTCATCCATAACAGAGCTAACTTGAGCCCGGGACAAATTCGTGTTGGTCGCGATTTCGTTGAGGATGGCCGTTTTGGTCATCTTGGTTTTGATGCCAGGGGCTTTCTTTACAGGAGCCGCTGCTTTTTTGGCAGCTGCTTTCTTTGCAGGAGCTTTCTTTGCGGGAGCTTTCTTTGCTGCTGCTTTTTTTACAGGAGCTTTTTTTGCAGCCGCTTTTTTTGCCGGAGCTTTCTTTTGAGTAGCCATAGTATTACTAATCCTTTATTTCTGAATAAACAGCGTAATTCCACTCGACGCTTTCCAAGGGTTTGACGCCTTTTTCAGCACGGGGTTTTACCGCGTCTCTCTCTC
>JAQWIX010000159.1 GCA_029248675.1 Pseudomonadales bacterium
AGCCCCGCATCGTTCCCCGTAAACCGCGTCATTCCCGGCTGGACCGAAGCGCTGCAAATGATGGGTGTGGGATCCAAGTGGCGACTCGTGGTGCCACCAGAGTTGGCTTACGGTGAGCGCGGCGCCGGCGGTGCCATTCCACCAAATGCGACCTTGGTTTTTGAAGTTGAGCTGTTGGAAATCCAATAGCCGGTTTGCTAAACCAGCGTTGACCGACGATGGTAAAGCCGGGGCGTGCCCCGGTTTTTTTTGGCCGCTAGAAAACTGACCAAGTCGCCGTGGTCTGACTGAATTGCGCAATATCCGTCTCTTGCTTTAGCAGCGCGGGCCGCACATGCTCAGGGCTGGGGAGAGTTTATGTCTGAGCAGAATCACGGGCCGTCAATTTGGCGTAATGAGTCTTTTCGAGCCTATTTAGGGTCGACGGGTTTTTCCGGTATGGCCCTAGCTATGCAGCAACTGCTGTTGAGCTGGATTCTCATTGGCATATTAGAGCTGCCTGCTGATCAGGTGGGTTTGATCCAAGCGGTCATTGGTCTGCCAGGGGTGTTTCTAATGCTCGCCGGTGGTGCCAGCGCAGACCGGGTTGACGCGCGCCGAATGCTGATTCGTATTTACCTGTGCGCACCGCTTTTTCCGTTGTTCCTTGTTCTGATGGAGCAGTGGCAATGGCTGGGTGTAGTCAGCGTAATTTTCTGGGGCCTGGGAATGACCGTGGTCCAATCTTTTTCCATGCCGGGCCAGCAAGCGCTGCTCAACAGAATTGCGGGTAGTCAAATCCAGCAAGGGGTTACCGCGGCGACGGCAATTGGCTTCATCGTTCAGGTGGTTGGCTTGGTGCTGGCAGGCCAGATTGATGAGGTAGGCGTTACCCCAGTTCTACTGTCCCAAGCCATTGGGCTGGCGCTGGCTGGTGCCATGATGATCCGAGTACCGGTTGCCCACCCAGAACCTTTGAAGGAAACCACAGTGGATCAGCCAAGTGCCTTAGCGGGCATTCGGCAGGGGTTAAATGCCACCTTTGAACACCCGGTGATCTTTCACGTGCTCACGATCACTTTCGCGTCCAGCATCTTCAACGCTGGGGCTTTTATCACGGTGTTTCCGTTCATCGTCGTGCGGATATATGAGGGTTCCGCTTGGTTACTGGCGGTGCTGATGGCAATTTTCTACGCTGGCGCCACCCTGTCCAACATGTTGCTGTTGCGCTACCAGCCGCTGCTCCGGCCGGGCAAGCTATTCTTGATCATGCAGTTGTCGCGGATTTTAGTGGTCTTTCTTATGTGGATTGAGCCACCTTTTTGGCTGTTTGTGGTTGCCACCATCGGGTGGGGTTTGAACATGGGGATCACCACGAATTTGGCGCGCAGTATCGTGCAAGAATCTGCACCCAAACCCTATTTGGGCCGTATTCTGTCGGTCTTCAGTATCGGCATGGTGGGCAGCGCCCCGCTGGGTGCCGTTGTTCTGGGGTGGCTGATTGAGGCCACTGGCACGTTAAACGCCCTGATCCCGGCCATGCTGCTGTCGGGCATCCTGTTTTTTTACGGTGCCTTCTTCTCTCCAGTTTGGGGTTATCGCAGCAACCAGCCTCAGCAGGATCATGCCGCAGGCTGATAAACACTTTGGGTGAACTGGGGCGGCTGGTCTGGGGCGAGTCTAAGGCATAGGCTTGCACTTTGATCGCGAAGATTCAGGAGTCCCCATGTCAGCTAATACACCATCGTCAGAGGATGAAGCCATTGCCGCCCTGCGCCGAGAGTACCGCTATGGCACCCTGAGCGAGGTAGAGGTTTCCGGTGATCCGCTGATCCAGTTTCAACGCTGGTTTGCCGAGGCCGAGCAATCCATGGTGCTCGATCACAATGCCATGGCCTTAGCAACCGCTTGGGAGGGCGAGCCATCGGTGCGCACTGTCCTCTTGAAGGGAGTCGATGAAACAGGTCTGCGCTGGTTCACCGATCGGCGAAGTGAAAAAGGTCACGCGCTAACAGCGAATCCACGGGCGGAGTTGCTCTTTCACTGGCGTGAGTTGGATCGGCAGGTGCGTATTCGCGGGCGGGTAGTTGAACTGTCGTCAGATCAAAGCGATGGCTACTTTTATTCTCGCCCCCTGGGCAGCCAGTTGGCGGCAGCCACATCTCATCAAAGTTATCCCATAGCCGATCGCGCTGCCCTAGAGGCCCGTTATCAAGAACTTGCGGCTGCCCATACTGAGACTGCGCCACGGCCCAGTGATTGGGGTGGCTATTGTTTGCAACCGAGCCAATTTGAGTTTTGGCAGGGAAGGGAAGGGCGATTGCACGATCGCCTGCAGTATCGGCTACACGAACGGCTTTGGAGCATTCAGCGGCTGCAGCCTTAACTGACCCCGGTTCAGACTCCCGCGTCAGAGAGCTTTAACCAGATGGCTTTAAGGATGGTATGAAGTCCCTAATCAACTGTGCGAAAAGTGCCGGTCGAAAAAACGGGGAGCCATGGCCGGTCATGGCCATTGGAGCGAAAGACGCACCGGGGATTTGGTTAGCAATGTGCTTGGCCGCAGGTAGATTCATATCTTGCTCGCCGCAGGCCACCAAGGTGGGTGCGCCGATGGCGTGAATCATTGCTGTGGTATCTGGCTCTCGTTCATGAGCCGTATGGCATTTGCGCGCTGCATCCCGATCCTCATAGAAACGCCAGTACTTTTGCCGCTGTGGCACAACCAGACCGGCATCTTTCAATAGCGCTGTGGCCTGGGCGCCTAAGGCACCCTGTTCCGTTTGATCCACTGGCGGCGTTAGCGCCACATCGAATAACCCCAGTCCCGACAGTTGCTGAGGGTGACGCAGACCAAATTGAGCAGCGGTGCGGGCGCCGTAAGCCACCCCCACCACAAATGCGGTGTCTAGTTTAAGGTGGTTTAGCAAACCAGCTAGGTCATCGGCGTACTGGGAAAAATTGAAATCTGCATTTTCCCCCCAGCCGGATTTGCCTGTGCCGCGCAGATCAAAGCGGAGTATTTGAAAGTGTTGTGCTAGGTCAGCTAATACGATCTCCCAGCAAGTTAGATTGTGGCTGGCCATATTCACCAGTGCCAACGTTGGCTTGCCTGCATCGCCCTCCAGTACATAGTGAAGGGATACGCCGTTGACTTCGGCGAAACTGTGGCTTTGATCGAAGGGGGTGGTGGCGGAACTAGTCATAGGGTCAAGGTTTCCAGAAAATGATTGTTGTGTGGGCGTTGCCCTGCCCCTGTGAACGGCAGGCTCAGCACTTTTCGGGTTCTTTTTATAGACACAAAGGAGCCACTTTTCTGCCCACTAGGGCCAAGCATAGCTGTAACGAGCAGGTTTTTGCTCTTTCCTCTAGTTCTTTGCCGCTAACCTCGCTGGGTGCCAGCAACCCACCAAGCATGACGGAACTGCGAACCTGTGCGTCGATACATGGGGGAAAGCTGTAGATGGCTGGGTCTCGTTCTACCAGTTGCGTGTAGACCGCCTTCAGTCGTTGCTGTTGCAGCGCAAGTTGGGCTTGGGTGCTGTCGGCATCCTGAATTTCAGACCGGCGAGTCAGTTCAGTAAACAAGGTATCAGACCGGTACCAATACATTCGAAACGTGCCGTCGTCTCGTTTTAACACCATACCCTCTTGGATCTCAGTGCCTTGGGCGTCTTGGGCTCGAAACCAAATTTCTGCGAACTCGCCGCAGACTTCTTTTGCCCCCTGACCATAGCACTCACGCAGTTTGACGCTTTCGATCTCTCGGGTGTTTGGCAGCAGGCTCGCTGCATGTTCGGTCATATCCTCACAACTGGCATCTGTGAATTTGATTAGGCCAAAGGCGTGGCAAATTGGCGGCGGGCTATCGGTGTTTTGGCTGGCGTTAGCCCGCTCAAACCATTGAGCGGCAGCCTGCAGCGCCTGATTTTGAATGTCTTGGGGAGTGGGGCCGCAGCCACTAAAAAGCCAGACCACACAGAGGATGAATAACCGGGTCAGCGAAGCTGACCCGGTGTTGTGACTGCGGATGAGTCGGCGGGTGCCTATCAAACCCGCTCAATGATGATGGCTGGTGCCATGCCGCCGCCGGTGCACATGGTAATTAAACCCGTGTTTAAGTCCCGGCGTTCCAGTTCATCGAGCATGGTACCAATGAGAATGGATCCCGTGGCTGCAATGGGATGCCCTAGGGCCATGGCTCCGCCGTTGACGTTTACCTTGGCTGGATCCAACTGCAGGTCGCGGATGAACTTAGCAGCTACCACAGCGAACGCTTCGTTGATCTCAAACAGATCAATGTCATCGGTGGTCATGCCTACGCGGGCGAGGGCTTTCCTCGCTGCAGGCACTGGCTCGTTCAGCATCAGGGTTGGGTCGCCGCCTACAGTGGCCATGGAGATGATGCGTGCTCGGGGCTTCCAGCCCACTTTGTCGGCGTAGTCTTTGCTGCTCAAGATCAGGGCTGCCGCGCCATCCACAACGCCGGAGCTGTTGCCAGCGTGATGGACATGATTAATGTTCAGATCAGGATACTTGCGTGCCACCAGATGCTGGAAAGTTTCGCCGGTGTCATCAATGGGCGCTTCCATGAATTGAGAAAATACCGTGGGCAGGTCTGCGAGGCTTTCAAGAGTCGTGCCCGGGCGCGGGAACTCTTCCCGGTCGAGGGCGACGGTGCCGTCATCGTTGTAAACGGGCATCACACTGCGATCGAAGTAACCATTGGCGATGGCGTGTTGGGCACGATTTTGGGATTCAACAGCGAGGGCATCCAGCTCTTCGCGGCTGAAGTTCTCCAGTGTGGCGATCATGTCCGCGCACACGCCTTGGTGAGGCTGGGGGTGAATGTCCCGCAGGTGCAGATTGCCGCCGTCTACGGTGCGGTTGTTGTTTTCTGGAATTCGCGTCGTGGTGTAAGACATCATTTCAACGCCGCCAGCGACGCAAAGATCGTCCATGCCGCTCATGATGTTGGCTGCGGCAAGATTTACCGACGTGATGCCCGATCCGCAAAAGCGATCAAGGGTAACGGCTGAAGCCGAGGTGTCCCATCCCGCGTCTAGGGCAGCCATGCGACCCACACAGGAGCCTTGTTTGCCAACCTGAGAGCTACAGCCCACAACCACATCATCGATTTCGGTGGTGTTTAAGTCATTGCGCTCACCAATGCCCTCAAAGACTTTGGCCAGTAAGCGGCTGGGGTGGAATTCTGAAAGGGCACCCTTGCCCGCCTTGCCGATTCCTCGCGGTGTGCGTGCAGCGTCAATAATGTATGCGTCGGTCATTGTCGTCTCCGTTCTGTGCGCCGTAAAGAGCGCGGGTTTTCATGCTTGTGTCAGTTAGCGGCCTTTGAATTGGGCTTCGCGTTTTTCCATAAAGGAGGCCATACCTTCCTTGAAATCTTCGGATTGGAAGAGCGGCAAAAGTTGCAGGAATACGTGGTGCACATGGTCGTCGAAATTCTCGCCCATGCCCATGCGCATCATGCGCTTGGAGGCTTGAACCGCCATGGGGGCCTGAGACGCCACTCGCTTGGCCAGTTCCCTAGCCTCGGTGCCAACTTCGTTGTTGTTAACAACATGGGAAACCAATCCCATGTCTAAACTCTCGGAAGCGCTGAGGGTCTTGCCCGTGAATATGATTTCACTGGCTTTGGCCCAGCCAATCAGTCTCGGCAGAATCCAAGTGCCACCGGACTCTGGCACGATGCCTCTGGCGGTGAAGGCGGCAGCAAGCTTGGCGCTGTCTGCCATGATGCGCATATCACAACCCAAGGCCATGTCCATGCCATAGCCGGCGGCGGAACCGTTTAGCGCCGCGATGGTCGGTGTGTCGATATTGTGCAAAATCGTAGGCGGTGTGTTGCGCAAATCGATGGTGGGCGAGACCCGTTTGGTGCGGTCTGACAAGCCATCGGTGATATCGCTGCCGCGTAAATCTAGGCCGGCGCAGAAGAACTTGCCGGTGCCGGTGATGATGATGGCGCGTACGTCCTCATCGGCATCTGCCTCTAGCAGCAGGTCGCCAAAACGGGCGAGCATGTCGCGAGATATGGTGTTCTGCTGATCAGGTCGGTTAAAGGTGATGGTTCCGACGTGATCTTCGACGTCGTAAAGCATGTCGGTGTTTGCGCTAGTCATGATTCCCCCAGATGAAATTAAAACGTGTCACTTGGCCCGTTCGGGCATTTTTTCTTCGCTGATGGCGTAGCCGGCTTCCACAGGAATGCACAGATATTGGCCGTCCTCGCGTTTTTCTGTCCACGGCAACACGGGTATGGGTTTGGTCTGTTCGGCGGCAGCAATGGCTTGCTCAGGAGTAGACCAGGTGGCCAGTTTTTCGATGTTGCGCAGCGTCGGGAAAATAATGGTGTAGGTGCCGTCCTCGGCGCCTTTTACCGCATCACTGGGATCGATCCAAACCGAGTCCACGGATTCATAGCCGTCGTGAACGGCTATGTGATCCGCCGGCGGAATCGCTAAATAAAAGTGGGTGTCGAAGCGCTTGGGCATCATGGGCGGGGTGATCCAATGAGCAAAGTGCGTCAGACTGTCGCACGCCAGCTCTAGCTTTTCCTGCTTGAGAAAATCCAGCAGCGGTATCTCACCCTTGTTCATCGGTTCTCGTGCGTCTTGGAGCTGAGCCACGCGTTCACCGCTGATGATGTGGTCGCTACCGGCTTCTCTGGCCAGCAAAATGCCGCATTCCTCAAAAGCCTCTCGAATCGCGCTGACTTGAGCCGCGCGCATGTCCGTGTCTTGTTCTGCGCCTCGCAAATAGGGGATCAAAGCGTCGTCAAAATCTTGGGGGTCTGCCTTGCCTCCGGGAAAGACCAAGGCGCCAGATGCAAAATCAATTTGGTGGTGCCGTACCACCATAAAGACCTCGAGATTCGATGCGCCCGGGCGTAGGAGCAAAATGGTGGCAGCCGGTTTTGGCGTTGCAGGGCCTTCAGACATGGGTGTCTCCTCACTGATAAAACTGGATGGGCGAGTCCCGATATCGGCACTTGCTCTAGTCTTGCTCCCCCCAAAGGAACTCACGGATGTTCGCTTATGCAGAGGCCTATGGCAAACTGGTGTACTAGCGGAACAGGCGGGTATGTGGCCCGAGTAAATGGCATTTACGCCCAGACACCCTAGGCACCCTTATCCTTGTGAGGCCAAAAACATGTCGGTATTGATCACCCTGCTGGTGGCGGGGCTGATGATTTTTTATCTTCGAAGCAACCGCAGAGCGCGGCAAACGTGGCTTCGTCAGCTCGATTTGCCGGGTCAATGGCAATCTCAGCGCAATGACGGCACGTTGTCTTTGTCAGGCGGCAAGGATGCCGGCCAGTTTCAATGGCGACTGGGCGGGAAGGTCGATCAGGGCTCTTGGCAGTATCGCGGTAGCACCCTGATCTTGATGGGGAACGAGCGACGAGAATTCCAGGTTAATTTTTTTCAACCCGGCGTCATCAGTTTGACCGACAACAACGACAGTGCAGAACTGTTTCACAAGCAATCAACGAATGTGGTGCAACTTGGCGAACGATAGCAAACCGAACCCTAGCGACGGTCTTTGGCAGCAGTTAGCCCAGCGCCTGCTATCGATCATGCCCTCAGACCAAGACGTGGATTGGCAGCGGCACCATGCAGGTGGCTGGACCCGAGGGCGGTGGGTTTCGCAGTTGGTGGGTTATGGCGAAACCAGTGCCATAACGCTGAGTGATTTGTTACACATTGAAAGCCAAAAGCAGGCACTGCGGCAAAATACCGAGCAGTTTTTAGCTGGTCTGCCCGCTAACAATGCCTTGCTCTGGGGCGCGCGAGGGTCCGGCAAATCCTCGCTGGTTCAGGCCCTGCTCGCGGATTACGCCAATCAGGGTTTGCGTTTGGTCGAAATAAGCAAAGATGTGCTATCGGATCTGCCGATGGTAATCGACCAACTTAGAGGTCAGTCCTATCGCTTTATCGTGTTTTGTGATGATCTTTCTTTCGAGGACGATGATCCGTCCTACAAGTCGTTGAAAAGTGTCCTCGAGGGAACCGCGCTAGCTCGTGCCAGCAATGTTCTGATCTACGCCACATCCAATCGGCGACATCTGCTGGCAGAAAAGGCGTCGGATAATGCGGACAGCAAGCTGGTTGATGGTGAGCTCCACCATGGCGAAGCGGTAGAGGAAAAAATTTCGCTGTCTGACCGCTTCGGGCTTTGGCTTTCTTTTTATCCGGTGCGCCAGCAGGAATACTTAGACATGGTTCAGCATGCTGTAGATCGTTTGGTCAGGCAGGTGGGCCCCGAAAGGCGCGCAGATCCGGTGTTTCAGACTGATCACTATCGTTTGGATGCGCTGCGTTGGGCGCTGGCCCGAGGAGCCCGCAATGGGCGGAGTGCCGAGCACTTCGCAAGGCATTGGGTTGGGAAGAATTTCCTAGTGTGAGATTGGGTTCTAACGATTATTATTAGCACCTAATCACCCCTTCATTTTAGCAGCAAAGAAAAGTTCAACTATGTTCCGCTCACTTTTGGTGGCTTTTGCCATTTGTTTCTCCGGTAGCGTATTGGCTGATGTGGTCATCATGTCGAATGGCGACAAGCTTACGGGCCGCCTGGACAGTGTTGCCGGCGGCTCGGCAATTCTGGAAACGACTTACGCAGGCGTGGTTCGATTGGATCTGAGCCAAATCCAATCTCTGCAAACAGACGAATCCTTTGCCGTTCGACTACCCGCTGGCGTGGTGGAAGGTTTCTTTTCCGCCGATGTTCTTCAAAGGCTGCGAACAGACGCTGGTGACGTGGACTTGACGCTAACGGATATTCGCTCCGCGACCCAAAGCCGCAATCAGTTCACCCAGTTTACGACCCAATGGAATGCACGGTTAGATCTAGCGCTGTCCCTTGCCGATGGCAACACAACTGCGGAGGCATCAAATGTGCTGCTGGAAGCGGATTATGCCAACGAGCTGAATGCCCATGCGATAACGGCATTGTTCGCCAAGGAAGAGGGTGAGGGTCTGGTGACCAAGGACCAGTTGGATATCGATTATGGATACAAACGCTTTATTTCCGAACGTTGGTATGGGGCCGCTAACGCAGAGTACTTTCAGGATACGCTGAAAGATATTGACTCCCGGATTACGGTGGGTGCCGGTGTCGGGGTGCAGTTTATTGACACGTCGTTAGAGAACTTAGCCTCGGATTTAAGCATCAGTGCCGTACAAGAAGACATTAACGGCGAGAGCGATATTCAGCCCGCTTTGCGTTGGGGCTTGGATTACCAGCGGTTTTTGAACGCAAAAACCATCGAGATATTCCATCGTCAATCTATCCTGCAATTGCTGGAGGGGGATAAGAGCCAGGTGCTGTCTTCCTCGACAGGTCTTCGGTACGCCTATAACGAGCGCATAGACACCACGTTTCGGGTCGATTTAGCTTATGAAAGCGACCCACCCCTGGGAAACAAAAAAACTGATACAACCTACAGTCTTGGTGTGGGAGTTAAGTTCTAGCGCCTATTGTGGGGCTGTGGCTGCCATGCAAGTGTGGACATAGCTGATGTGCCGGAGAAACCCTGCTGCAAAACCTTGACTGTGAAACAGAGCACTCATAGAATGCGCCGCTTCGTCAGGGTTGGAAGCCGATAACAAGGTTAAAGGCCGTGATCGAAACGACTTAGTCCCCATCGTCTAGAGGCCTAGGACTCCGGGTTTTCATCCCGGCAACAGGGGTTCGACTCCCCTTGGGGACGCCATATCTAAACCGCTCAAGGCTTGTGCCTTGGGCGGTTTTTTTTGCCCGCCTGAACGGTTGAGATCGATCACTGGTCAAAGTCTTGTCCCCGTGAGCAGCAGAATAACGCCGGCGCAAGTATGCATCGGCCAAAGTTTTGTGCTGGAATTGGCCAATAGAAAAAATTGGGAGAGAGAGCATGACCGAGGGAGCATCCGACAATAGCTGTGATGTGGTTGTGGTAGGGGCTGGTTTTGCGGGTATGTAT
>JAQWIX010000173.1 GCA_029248675.1 Pseudomonadales bacterium
CTGCATCATCCCTCCCACTCTGGCTCCAAGGGGGTGACGTTAACGATGATACCGCAGCGCGCGTAGGTTGATTTACCCAGACACACCGTCAGCACGTCCTCGGGAATGCGGAAGTACTCAACCGTACTGGCCAAGGCGAATGAGTTCGGCGGGATGATGCAGTACTCACCCTGAACGTCCACGAAACTGCGTTCATCAAAGGCCTTGGGGTCCACTGTGGCCGAATGAATGTTCGTAAATACCTTGAACTCATTGGCACAGCGAACGTCGTATCCGTAGCTCGAAGTGCCGTAGGAGATCACCTTACCGCCGCTTTCGTTCGTGCGGATTTGTCCCGCCTCAAACGGCTCGATCATTCCTTTGCTGGCCTGTTCAACGATCCAGCGATCAGACTTGATGCTCATAATGAGTGCCCTTGCTTGCCTACCTGTGTATTAGTCATCGACCATGGAAATGGTTGGCGCCTTGCTGGCACTGTTACCACCCCACAGTTGGGCCGCCATATTACGTGCAGCGTCCCGATAAAGCCCACTAATCTGAGAATCTGGCTCAACTTTTACCGTGGGCTGCCCACTATCCGCCTGCTCACGAATGGACATGGCCAAGGGCAGTTGCCCCAGCAACGGCACCCCGAGATCATCGGCCACTCTTCGTCCACCGTCGGCCCCGAACAAATGGCTGATATGCCCACAGCTCGGACATTCATGAACGCTCATATTTTCCACAATGCCCAGCACCGGAATATCCACCTTGGAAAACATCTCGATCCCCTTCATGGCATCCAGCAGGGCTATGTCTTGAGGCGTGGTCACGATCACCGCACCGGAAACTGGCGCTTTTTGAGACAGGGTTAATTGAATGTCACCGGTGCCCGGAGGCATGTCTACGATCAAATAATCCAGATCTCCCCACAGGGTCTGACCAAGAATTTGCTGCAGCGCGCCGCTGGCCATGGGTCCCCGCCACACCATGGGGGTTTTGTCCGTGGTCATAAAGCTCATGGACATGGCTTTCAGCCCGTGGGCCCGGATGGGTTCAAAATGTTTGCCATCCTTGATGTCCGGGCGGCGCCCTTCGGCCACACCCAGCATCATTCCCTGACTGGGGCCATAGATGTCTGCGTCTAACAAACCGACCTTGGCACCCTCGGCGTCCAAAGCCAGCGCCAGATTTACCGCGGTAGTGGACTTGCCCACTCCGCCCTTGCCGCTGCTCACGAGCACCAAGTGTTTCACCTGCCCAAAACCCGAGCCGCCACCCGGGGCGAAGCTTAGCTGCAGGTCAACGCTGTCGACCCCTAAAAACTCCGCTAACTGACTGGCCAAGGTGTCACGTAAACCCGCCGCCGGATAACCCAGAGTCACAGAAATTTGATTTCCGGAAGTGAGGATCCGCGCCCCAAGACTGCCCCATGATTGACCAACATAGGGATCTATAAACTCTTCTACTTTCATCGCGCCAACATCCTAAAAAAGTGCGTAAACAAAACCTGCAAATCGATAGCGGCGCTAGTGTAGGTCAAAAGCCAGTAGAGAGCCTGTGAAAGCGCCCTATGGAATACTGGACGCACCTTCAGCACCCGATTGTTACTGCACTTGTGGCCTCAGGCGCGGTATATTGCTCACCGCCGATTTACCGACCCACTCAGGCCCAGCATGTCACGACGAATACTAGTCACCAGCGCGCTACCCAATGCCAATGGTCCCATCCACTTGGGCCACGTGTTGGAGCAAATTCAAACCGATATCTGGGTTCGCTTTCAGCGCATGCGCGGCAACCAAGCCACCTATGTCTGCGCCGATGACACCCACGGCACCGCCACCATGATTAAGGCAGAGCAAGAGGGTATTTCTGCAGAAGCACTGGTGGAGAACATGCGGCAGCTGCATCTGGCAGATTCCGAGGGGTTTTTAATCACCCACGACAACTACTACTCCACGCATTCGCCAGAAAATCAGCACTATTCCGAGCTGATCTACAATCGGCTAAAAGAGGCCGACCTGATCTTTACCGAAAAGGTGGAGCAACTCTACGATCCGGAAAAAGGCTTATTTTTGGCGGACCGTTTTGTTGTGGGCACCTGCCCACGGTGTAAGGCCCCAGATCAGTACGGTGATAACTGCGAGGCCTGCGGGGCCACCTACAACGCCAACGAACTGATCGAACCCAAATCCATTTTCTCTGGTGCTACACCCGAGATGCGAGACTCAGAGCATTACTTCTTTGATCTGGCTAAATACACCGAGTTCTTGAAGACCTGGACACGCAGCGACGCAGTGCAGGACGAAATTGCCAACAAGCTGGCGGAATGGCTGGACGATGGCCTGCGGGCTTGGGACATTTCTCGAGACGCGCCTTACTTTGGTTTCACCATTCCCGGCACCACGGACAAGTACTTCTACGTGTGGATGGACGCCCCCATCGGCTACATGGCGAGCTTTCAAAATCTCTGCGACAGCCGCGGTGATCTAAACTTTGACGATTATTGGGCCCCAGACTCCAGCGCTGAAGTACATCACTTCATCGGCAAGGACATCGTGAACTTCCATGCCCTGTTTTGGCCAGCGGTTTTGGATGGCGCGAACTTCCGTACCCCCACCAAGGTACATACCCACGGCTTTCTTACCGTGGACGGCACCAAGATGTCCAAGTCACGCGGCACCTTCATTCTGGCAAAAACCTATCTGGAGCATTTGAACCCGGAGTATTTACGCTACTACTTCGCTGCCAAGCTCAACGGTTCTGCCGACGACTTGGATTTAAATCTGGAGGACTTCGCCGCCCGGGTGAACTCAGATCTGGTGGGCAAGGTCATCAACATTGCCAGCCGCACCGCGGGCTTCTTGGTCAAACAGTTTGACGGCGTGCTGGCCACCGAGATCCATGACCCGGAGCTGATGAGCCAGTTCCATGCCCAAGTAGAGCCAATAGCCAAGCTATTCGAGGACGGGGATACCGCAAAGGCCATGCGTGAAATTACCGCCCTTGCCGACGCGGCCAACCAGTACATTGCCAAACACGAGCCTTGGAACATGGCCAAGGACCCCGAGCAACGAGATGCGGTGCAGCTGGTGTGCAGCCAAGGCGTCAACATGTTCCGCTGCCTGGCGATCTTCTTAAAGCCCACGCTGCCGGCAACCGCGGGAAAAGCCGAAGAATTTTTAAACGTAGGCCCGCTGACTTGGGACGATGCCTCAACCCCGCTGCTGGGCCACAGCATCAACAAGTTCAAGCCCATGCTCCAGCGCATCGAAGGTGCTCAAATCCAAAAAATGGTCGAGGCCTCCAAGGAGCCGGAAGCGCCGACCACGAAAGGCTCGGCAAAGCCAGAAAAGCAGACCAAGGAACAATCCAAGAACGCGGCGGAAGAATCTAACGAGATCACCATCGACGACTTCATGAAGGTGCAACTCAAGGTGGCGCGCATTATCGACGCCCAGCCCGTAGAGGGCGCTGACAAGCTTCTGCAGCTGACCTTGGATGTGGGTGATCATCAGCGCCAAGTGTTTTCCGGCATCAAAGCTGCCTATGAGGCCGCAGACCTAGTTGGTCGATTGACCGTCGTGGTGGCTAACCTTGCCCCGCGGAAGATGCGCTTTGGTGTGTCTGAAGGCATGGTGCTAGCTGCAGGCCCGGGTGGTTCCGACATCTTTCTGCTGTCACCGGACAGCGGCGCGGAACCCGGCATGGACGTGAAGTAGGCTAGGCCCAACCCTATGACCGAACTGGGCCTCATCTTGTTTGGTGCACTGTTGGTCAACAACTTCGTGTTGGCCCAGTTCCTAGGTCTTTGCCCTTTCATGGGCATTACCCGCAGCCTAGACACGGCCTTGGCTACCGGGCTTGCCACCACCTTTGTACTGGCACTGGCCGCCATTAGCAGCCACGTGCTGTATCACTATGTGTTGGTGCCCCTGCAGCTCACCTACCTGAACATCATCGTCTTTATCGTGGTCATCGCAGGCTTAGTCCAGTTGATCCAACTGTATCTAAAAGCCACGTCACCGATTCTGCATCAGGTGCTGGGGGTTTATCTGCCGCTGATCACATCCAATTGTGCGGTATTGGGGGTGACCCTGCTGGCCATCAATCAGGATCTGACCTTACTGGCGACCTTCGTATTTGCCGTGGGTGCTGCCGCAGGCTTTACCCTCGTTATGGTGCTATTCGGCGCCCTACGTGAGCAGTTGGCTCAGGGCCAACTACCCCACGCATTTCAAGGCACACCCATTGCCCTAATCAGTGCCGGCCTAATGAGCCTGGCCTTTATGGGCTTTCAGGGCATCGGTAGCTAATGGCATTGATGGAGGCCATCACGACCTCAGTGCCCGGGCTGATAGTCGGCTTGCTGCTGTTCTTCGCCGCTGCGGCCACTTGGCTCCAGCGCCGCATCCCCAAGGACGAAACTGCCCTGGCAGATCGCATTGAATCCTTGCTCCCCCTAACCCAATGCGCTCAATGCGGACACCCGGGCTGCCGGCCCTACGCAGAGGCCGTAGCCGAAGGTGCAGCCATAGACCTGTGTCCGCCGGGTGGGCCAGATCTGGTTGCCGAGCTAAAAGATCTGATGGGCGATCAGGCACCCGTCACATCCAGCGTTACTGCCCCAGAACCTACTTCCTTGGTGGCCATCATTGACCCCGCCGCCTGCATTGGCTGCACCCTGTGTCTGGATCCTTGTCCGGTAGATGCCATTGTCGGCGCACAAGGCTTTATGCACACGGTCATCGAGAAAGAGTGCACCGGCTGTGAACTGTGCATTGCCCCCTGTCCCGTGGACTGCATCAGCTTAGTAGCAGTAGAACCACCCAAAGCGGTTCAAGCGCCGCCATTAATCGGCAAAGGCTGCATTAACTGTGGCCAGTGCATCGACGCCTGTCCGGTTGCCCTGGCCCCAGATCAGCTGCTCAAACTCAGCGCCGCCGAAGACTGGGAAGCAGCCGAAGCCATTGATTTGCAGCGCTGTATTCAATGCAAGCTATGCGACCGGGTGTGCCCGAGCGAAATCAACTTGGCGGCTCGATTTGGATACGCCAAACACATGGGCAGAACACAACGGGCCGAGACCCTAGAGAAGAACCGTATCAAGGCCCGCTTCGAGGCCCACGAAACACGCCTGATTGCCCGACAAAGTGAAGCCGACCAGCGCCGAGCCAAGCGGCTGGCTCGTTTACGCCCAAATCCCAGCCCGGCGGAAGATGCGGATAAATCCACCAGCGCCAACACCAGCAGCGGTGGATCATGAACGATCACGCCAAAACCAACTGGGTAAAAAACCGAACTGGCAGCGTGATGAACGCGGTGACTTTGGCCATGTTACCCGGGGTTTTCGCCATGGCAGCCCAGCACGGCATCGGGGTGATCTGGAACCTGATTTGGCTGGCGCTACTGTGCTGCGCGGTGGAGGTTGCCTGCACCAGTGTGCGCTATGGCTTTACCAGCGCACGCCAGCGGCAATTTGATCTAAGCGATGGCACCACGGTGCTGGCGGCGGTCATCATGACCCTATGCCTGCCGCCACTGGTATCACCGGCCATTCTGGCTGTGGCGGCCCTTGGCGCCATTGGTCTGGCCAAACATGCCTATGGCGGATTAGGCCAAAACATCTTTAATCCGGCCATGGTTGGCTATGCGGTGATTCTTCTGAGCTTTCCGCTGGCTCTGGCCTCCTGGCCGGCGGCCACAGATGGCCTGACGGGCGCCACCTTGCTCAGTGAATTTCGCTATCGCGGCAACATTACCGCCGCCGAGTTTAGCGCCGGCCATCTTGGCGCTAACCCAAATCTCATCACCGCCGGACTCTTTGCCCTGGGCGGGGCGTGGCTAATTCACCAAGGCGTCATGCATTGGCGCATTCCAGTGACGGTGCTGCTCACCGTGGGAGCACTTGCTTTGATTTTTCATGACGGGGGCAGCTCTGCCAGTTTGGGGTCACCTTGGTTTCACTGGACTACCGGGGGCACTATGGCCGCTGCGTTCTTTGTGGCCACGGATCCGGTCACCCACCCCGCCCGTCCCCAGCATCAGATTCTTTTTGCCATGCTCATCGGCGCTCTGCTGTTTCTGATACGCACCC
Organism: Pseudomonadales bacterium; assembly: GCA_029248675.1. GTDB lineage: Bacteria > Pseudomonadota > Gammaproteobacteria > Pseudomonadales > Azotimanducaceae > UBA4421. The sequence goes on from JAQWIX010000173.1 coordinate 6,077, forward strand.
AGGGCAACTTGCCCGATGGCATCGCCTTTGCCGTACTGCTGGCTAACTGCACAACACCCCTATTCAATCGCATACACCGACAGCGACTGGCCCTAGGAGACTCGGGCAGTGTGTAGCTTGACAACCAATACCCTAGCGCTGCTCATTATTGGCGGCCTGTGCGGTCTGGCTCTGACCCAGACCTATGAGGTCACCCGAGGGCCCGTTGAAGAGAATAGGACCCGGCAAGCACAGGCGTTACTGTCCGAGCTGCTGGGCCGACAAGCGCCAACGGATCTAATCTGGCAAAACAGCGTCGCCAACCCCTGCGGCCCTTGGCACTTTGTTAGCAGCGCGGCCACCGGCTACTCCGGCCCGATTCACTACTTAGCCCTGCTACAGGACGGCGCCATCAGCCTGCGGGTGACTCAGCATC
>JAQWIX010000179.1 GCA_029248675.1 Pseudomonadales bacterium
CTGTTGTGCGCTGGTTGTATTCAGGATCTAGAGTAAATCTCTTGAGTCTTGGTTACACTATTTGGAGTTAAGACACTAATAAGAAACGGGAGGACTTAATCATGATCAAGCTCTACGGACTGCGAATGAGCAACTATTACAGCCTAGTCAAAGCGGCAATGATTGAAAAAGGCTTGGACTTTGAAGAAGTCAAAGCACCACCAACTCAAAAAGAGGACAACCTAGCCCGCAGTCCAATGGGTAAAATGCCATCTATTGAAATAGACGGCCAGTACATCTCAGAGTCCTTAGCCATCGTCAGCTACCTTGAGCGTGCCCATCCAGAAACCTCGTTGCTGCCCGCCGACCCCCTAGAAGCGGCCAAGGCCTTGGAATTGACCTTGCACATTAAGCTGGATGTTGAACTGGCCGCGCGGCGTTTGTTACCCGCGGCTATGTTTGGCGGCAGCGCCAGCGACGAACTCATCGAAACCACGCGCCAAGAGGTCAACCGGGGCATGCAGGCCGTATCGCAGCTCATGGTGTGCAAACCCTATGCGGCAGGAGCGGAGTTCGGACTTGCCGATCTATATACCTATTACAGCATGGGGTTGGCATCGGCCATTGGACAAAAAATGTTCGGAACTGAGCTGCTTGCCGATTACCCGCAGATCAGCGAACTAATGGGCACCTTAGCCACCCGGCGCAGTATCGCTCAGGTGACTGCAGAGGCAGCAAAATAAGGGGCTATTGCCTAGTGCTATTGCCCATACGAAGGCGCGGCGTTTGCCGCGCAGCTCTGGCAACTAACGACCCGGTGCGCTAACTAGGCCTCTGTCTGCCGAGGGTCTGCTAGCAGCGACGCTAAGTCGACTTTTCGTCCATCCCAAACAGCCACTGACACGTAGGCTATTAGTGAAACGGCTAGCGCCGGGAACACATCGTGCAGGACGCTGCTGTATCCTTGTGCAAGCCAGACCAACAAGGTGACTACCCCTGCCGCCATGGACACGAGCACGCCGTGGGCGCTGCCCTTAGACCAATACAACCCAAGAACCACCGCCGGCAGGAAACACGCAGCGTAGAGGCTGCCGGAAAAAATCGTAATTTGCAGAATGTCCCCAGGCGGGTCTAAGGCAAAGAAGGCTGATAGGCCTGCCAAGAAGATGACGAGGGACCGGGTCCAGCCGAGCTGATGAGAAGCGCCCATTGCCTAAGGCCCCATAAAGGGCAGAAACAAATTCCTAAACCCTGTGGACGCCGCCACAAGCAGAACACTGTCCATCGATGACATGGCGGCGGCAACGATGGCAACGAAAAGAAAATCACCCGCCCACAAAGGAAAGACGGACGGATCATTCACCAAGGTCGGCACGATCAGGTCTGTATCCGCGACCCCATCAAGCAACAGGTGGGCATACACACCAATGGGGTAAAGGCAGAACTGCACCACCGTCAAACCGGCGATCGCCACCCACATCCCGGATCGAAGGGCTTTTTCATCACGAAGCCCAAAAAATCGTGAGGTCTGACGGGGGTCCACAATCAATTTCAATGAGCCGGATAGGGCTATGCCCAAAAGCACCACGAAGGGAATGCCGCCATTGAGATCAAAGACAAATTTGCTGTCAGGTATTGCTGCAAGTGCCGTTATGGCGTCAACGCCGCCTGCAGCCCGGGTGACGAAGTAAAAAATCAGGACCGCACCGAACACCATCATCAGGCCTTGCAGAGCATCGGTTCTCACAACAGAAACAAAGCCCCCCACCGAGGTATAAAGAACCACGATGGCGAGGGCCAAACCGATGGACAGGTCGTAGGGAATTTGAAAGAAACGCTCGAACAAATGACCGGCCCCTTTAAAAATCGCGATCAGGTAAAGCAGGCTGCAAAGCATGACGATGACCGCTGTGGCAATGCGCAAGGGCGCTCTCGGGCCTGCATTTGCTGACAAAAACCGCGCAGCAAGAAAGTCAGGCAGGGTCAGCGCATCAAAGTTTCTAGCCAGAAGGCGGGTTTTCGGGCCGATAAACCGCCAAGAAACAAAGGTAAAAAAGATCAGCATGACGGGCATAGCCATCCACGCCAAACCGTATTCGTAGCCCTTTCCCGCGTGACCAATGTAGCTGTTTGTTGAGGCGAAGGTAGCGAAGAAAGACAGCCCGATCACGGGGCCAGACATGTTCCGGCCACCAATGTAATAGCCTTCTACGCTGGCGCTGGCTCGAAGACCGAGAAAGGCGTTGTACATCAAGATCAAGGTATAGAGGCCCAGTAGCACCAAGGCCATCCAGTGCTGGGCCATCCACGGGGTTATCCAAGTCGTCACAGGGGGCGTATCATCGCCGACCCAGTCGAACCGGCGACTGAGCCTTTAATCAGGCGTATACCTCGACGTGAGAACGAAGACGATCCACAGCATCAAAAAACGCTTCTCGGCGCTTGGCTACCGCTTTTTGAGCAAGTTCTAAGTCTCTCAGCAGCTCTTGCCGTCCGGCTTCTGCTTTTTCCTTGGACTGACGCTTGAGTTTCTCCAAATGGGCTAGCGCATCTACCCACTCATTCTTCAGGGTCAGCGCGGTCTTCTCCAACTGCTCCGCCAGAGCAGCCGCTTCCCGAGACAGGGGTTTGAACATGCTCACCTCGGCCAGCTTGCGCTGCCCGACGATTTCCGCTTCTTCATGCTTCGAGGCGCGATTTAAACCTTTGACTAGGCCGAGGGCCCGTAGGGCTAAAATCGTGTATCGAGTCGGATCCAACAGCCAGCCAGAAATACCGAAGCCATTGCGATAATCCCTCGGGAAGTCGTGATGGTCCCCGTGATGGTTGCCCTCACCTAGCGGCCCCAGCCATACGTAGTTATTGGATGCCGAACTTTTAACACCCGGCGTAACACCCCACATGTGGGTCACGCTGTTCACGGTCCAAGTGTTGTGTTGAACAGCCACAGTACCGAGCATAGAACCCGCAGCTAAGGCGAACATGCCGGTAAAGCCACCTAGGGCGAAGCCCAAGCCCATTGGGAAAAGGAAAATCCAGAACGTGGTGAGCAATCCATACCATTTGTCCTGCCACATAATCACCGGATGACGCTTAGCGTTATGAGAGCGCTGATACTCTTCTGTTTCTGGATGGTTGTAGAGGTGGGTCAAGGTGTGGGACCACAAAAAATTACGGACAGGATCTGGGAACCATGTCGCGCTGTAGGGATCCAGTTCTTTCTTTCCATGCCGATCCACGCCGTGGTGGAGGGAATGGTTGGCGGCCCAACGCCGAACGCTGCCTTGGACGCTGAAAATCTGCCCAAACAGATTAAAGAAGAGGTGCACCGGCAGGCTGACGTGTTTCACCGCGTTGTGGGTGATCAATCGATGGCTGTATAAGGTTGTGGACAACGAGCCAAGAAAAAAGTGAGCGGTGAACCAGAGTATGCCCGCCCACATCCAATCGCTGGGCGCCGCTGCAAACAGCCAAATACCTAGAACCAAGGCCGCGGTGTGCACGCTGGCAATAAACACGCAGATTCCCGGGGACAGAGAAAACCCATGATCGGCTAACTCTCTAAATGTGCTGTATATCGGCTTATCGCGCTCTTGTGCACTAAGCTCTTTCTGCGTTGTGGTCATTCCGCCTCCATCGCTGTCGAAACTGGCCTTTGTCACTTTCGTGCTGGCCCAAGTGAGGCGTAATTGTGCGTTAACTTGTGTGGAGATGCACTAGTTGGAACCCACCGGAAAATTCATCATATTTCGACTTTTGTGACCCAATAGTCTCTGGGGTCAACTGACAAGAGGCCTATGATCAAATACGTTATTCCCCTACTGCTGGTTGCTGCTGCAATCTTACTAAGCGCTTGGCTGTTTTACCGTTGGATCGGACGAGGCCAGGAATCTCCTTCTCGCCCAAGGACTTTAGCCCTGTATGTGCTCTGTACAGGTTGTGTCGCCGCAGCCCTGCTTGCTCTGGCTCTATTTTGAATTTAGCGTTCCGAAACAGGAATCCTTAGAGCTACCGCGTTGGAATTATCCGTTTCCCCTCATGCCAATGACTTTGCTGCCCAAGTGAGAGGGGTTCAGCTTAGCGCCGATTTGAGTGGAGACCTTGTAGAGCAGCTTCGCGCCCTTTGGCACCGTTATCAGGTGCTTTACTTCCCTGAACAGCCGCTGACTCACACCCAGCTTGAAGCCTTTACCAGAGCTTTTGGTGCCTTCGGGCATAACCCCTACGTCAGAGCTTTGAACGATCACAGACACATCCTAGAAATCAGACGAGAGCCGGACGAGGAAGTCGTGCCCTTCGGCAGCAGCTGGCACTCGGATTGGTCGTTTCAAGTTCGCCCCCCCAGCGCCACCATTCTTCACGCCAAAGTGGTGCCACCCATTGGCGGCGACACCCATTTCGTGGATGGTTTCCGCGCCTTGGAGACTTTACCCAAGGATTTACTCCAGCAAATAGAAGGCCGCCGTTCTATTCACAGCGCCCGAAAATCCTACAGCCGAGAGGCCGTTCAGGCGGGTGGGCAGCGAACTAGTATGACTATTGAGCCCAGCAACGACGCTTGGCAAACCCAGCTACATCCAATCATCCGTACCCACCCAGATTCCGGACGCCAGGCCCTTTGGATCAATCCCGTATACACCATCGGCATTGAGGGCATGCGAGAGGCCGAAAGCGCCGAGCTTTTAACTCAATTATTCGATCACATGTTACAGCCCGCCTTGATCTATCAGCACCAGTGGGCTGAAAACATGCTAACCATGTGGGATAACCGGTCTGTTCTTCACAGCGCCCAAGGGGGTTATGCCGGCTATCAGCGCATTATGCATCGCACCACGGTGACTGGCAGTATTCCAGTCTAAACGCTAGCACTGCAGATCAAACAACGAACAATTGGTAGGACTATGGCGGACTTTGAACTCGATCCTCGGCTCGCCCGAGACACATGGCACCTAGGCCACGTTGCTGGCTGCCAGCTCCTGCTGATGAATGATGCTCGGTACCCGTGGCTCATTCTGGTTCCAGAAATTGCAGGCGTCACAGAGCTTTATGAGCTGAGCAGAGATACGTTTACCCAAGTCACCCAAGCCATCGCCGACATCAGCAAGAGCCTGCAATCTATGACCGGCGCTTCAAAAATGAACATTGCCGCCTTGGGCAATCAGGTACCGATGCTGCACATCCACATCATAGCCCGCAACAGTGATGACGATGCTTGGCCAGGGCCGGTTTGGGGACACGGCGACCCAGTCCCCTATTCCGATGATGCCCGCCAAACCCTACTCGCCGCTCTGCAGGAAACGCTACTGTCTGACTGACCTTGCTCACCGCCCAGATCACTGCAGGCTAGGGCATCGGAATGGGGTTTACATACATGGGCTGGTCATAGCCTCGCTGCACCCCAGGTCGCTCTGCGATGGCCTCATACCAAGCGCGCACATGAGGAAAGTCTGCTAGTGCAATACCCTGCCACTCGAAACGAGACACCCAAGGCCAGATGGCCATATCCGCGATGGAAAAACTCCCAGAAACAAAGCGCTTTTCTGCCAAGCATCGATCCAAGACTGCGTACAAACGCTGGGCCTCGGCAAAAAAACGCTCCTCTGCATAGACTGATTTACCGGCATTGTATTTTTTAAAGTAGTGAACCTGCCCCAACATCGGACCCAGCCCGCCCATTTGCCACATCAACCACTGCAGGGTGGTATAACGGTCTTCACCCCAAAAGTCAGACACCTTATCGGCTAGGTAGACCAATATGGCCCCAGACTCCATCAGTCGTTGCTCGGATTCGTGATCCACCAAGGCAGGGATTTTGTTGTTGGGTGATATCAGCAAAAACTCGGGCGCAAATTGAGCTTGTTCCTGCAAATTAACCCCATGGCAGTTATAAGCCAGACCCATTTCCTCGAGGGCTATTGAGACTTTGCGTCCATTCGGTGTAGGCCAAGTATATAAGTCGATCATGATCACTCCTACTTCTGATTAGCTGCCCGGGACAATTTCCCGCCGTCTCACTTCGATGACCTAACGTGGCTCCTGAGCCATCAAAAACTCAGGACTCAGGATCGAAATTAAAGCACACTTGTGCACGTTCTCGCGGTGCAAGGATCCTGTTACATGGCGACATCCCAAACCCATCATATCCCGGGCCCCGCGGGACAACTGGAAATGCGCCTTACCGAGCCAGAAGGAACTTCCAAAGGAACCGCCGTGCTCTGCCACCCTCACCCACTCTACGGCGGCAGCATGCACGACCGGGTGCTGGATATCTGCGCCCAGACCCTAGTGCCTCTTGGGATCACCATTGCCCGTTTCAACTTTCGAGGCGTGGGCACCAGTACAGGCATCAGTGGTCGGGCAAGCGATGAAGAGAGGCAGCGGCAAGCCTACAGTCCGCCCGAAGTTGGAGACTTGCTCGCGGTCATAGACCACTTGGCAGAAAATACGAACCCCCTGCCGCCAGTCTTTATCGGTTACTCCTTTGGCGCCCATGTCCTGTGGCATGCGCTTGAGAAATTAATGGACTCCCACATCCCACCAACCAAGGCAATTTTTGTGGCCCCGCCTACTAGGGCGATGCCTTTTCACGACTACACGCCGTCGGCAGACGTGGACCTTCATGCCATTTGGTGCAGCGACGACGACTACGTGAACCCAGGCTGGTTTGCAGACCAGCCATCTGTCGGCACCCATCCAATTCAGGGCGGCGATCATTTTTTCTCGAGCCAAGAGCACGCTCTAAGCGCTGCCTTGGGCGACATCTTGGCCAACAAACCAGATTAATAGCTTAGCCAGCCAACTGTGTCCTGTTTAGCTTTTTGGATAAAAACCTGAGATAACGACCTGGGTTTATACCCTAGGCATAGTCTCTAGACGGCCCCAATCCAAAACTGGATATCGGCACTTCTTCTGACGGCACCCCTATCAATTAAGAATAAAAGCCGCCATGGCGTCTAGAGTCTGGTTAGGCTGCTCGACGAGCATGGAATGACCGCAACCCTTCAAGTGAGTGACGTGGCTGTTCCTCAACATACCCGCCACTGCCATCCCGGCCTTTGGCGGCGTCATCTTGTCTTCGTCACCGGTAATGATCAGAGTCGGCGTCTCTATGGAAGGATAATGCTCGGTAGTGAATCCATTGCAGGCCGTGAAGTCTCTGAAATAGACGTCGTCGGCTACCCGCTCTAGCAGGCGCTCGCCCATGTACAAGTTGGAGGTGCCCGGATTATCGCTAGCACCCATCATGCTGCGCTGACCGTGGCTCCAAGTGTTAGCCATATCAATGGCCGCATGGTCGTTATCTTGGGCGGCGTTAAGTAGAACGTCGGCCACCGGCATAGGCGCCGATGTTCCCAACAGCAGCACTTTGTTGACCAACTCTGGGTACCGGGCAGCAAGGCTCATGCAAATCAACGACCCCATGCTGTGACCGGCCAGAACGGTTTCCCTTGGGCTTTCTGATTCGTGTTCAATCAATGCCCGTACCCAGTCCGCCATTTCATCAATGTTATCCAGAGCCGGCCCGTCTGACCGACCGTGTCCGGGCAGATCCACGGCCATGACCCGATAGCCATGGCGAGCAAAGTACCGGGCGGGCATAACCCAGACGCTGTGATCCATACCTGCCCCGTGGAGAAAAATAATCAGCGGCGCGTGCTGGGATGGATGGCCGCTGCCATTGCTGTAAGCGATGGTCTTACCATCGATCTGAATGTTCATACAGACTCCTTAGCGGCTTGTCGTTTATGCATTTTTTCCACTGCACGCAGCCCCCCTTTCAAGTCATTGATCAAGTCCTTACTGTCCTCTAAGCCAACGCTCAGACGAACCAAACCAGGGCCAATCCCCGAAGCCAACAAACTTGCCTCGTCCACCCGGTGGTGGGTGGTACTGGCCGGATGAATCACCAAGGACTTGGCATCACCAACATTGGCTAAGTGAGAAAAGACATTCAGGGATTCAATAAATACCCGACCGGCCTCTCGCCCGCCCTTGAGTTCAAAGCTAAATACCGCGCCGCAACCCTTGGGCAGCATACGCTGGGCTAACTCATGGTCCGGATGACTGGGCAATCCAGGATGAGACACCGAAAGCACCATTTCGTGCTGCTCTAAAAAGCTAGCCACTTCTAAGGCATTACTCACATGTTTGGCCATACGCAGCGGCAGGGTCTCCAGGCCCTGCAAAATCTGGAACGCTGTCATGGGCGCCATACAGGCACCAAAGTCTCGAATGCCTTCTTTACGCGCCCGGGTAATAAAAGCCGCCGGGCCAAATTCATCGGCAAAAACCAAATTATGAAAGCCCACATAGGGTTGGCTTAGCGTGGGAAACTTGTCGCTGCTTTGCCAGTCGAAGGTACCGCCATCGACGACGACACCACCAACGACCACTCCGTGACCGCTTAAAAACTTGGTCGCCGAATGCACAACCAAATCGGCACCCAGTTCTATGGGCTGACAGAGATAGGGGGTAACAAAGGTGGCATCGATTAACAGCGGCAGCTTATTGGCGTGGGCAACGTCGGCGATCTTTGGAATATCCAGCACCTCTAAGCCAGGATTACCCAGCACTTCCCCGAATATCAGCCGAGTATTGTCCTCAATGGCGTCGGCAAAGGCCGACGGATCTCTGGGATCAACAAACGTAGTCGTGATACCAAACCGTGACAGCGTGTACTCCAACAAATTGTGTGTGCCGCCATAAATAGAGCGAGAGGAGACAATATGGTCGCCAGCGCTCAAGATGGTGGTAATCGCCAAGTGCAAGGCTGCCTGCCCGCTTGCCGTTACCACCGCTCCGACACCGTGATCCAGCGCCGCCATGCGCTCCTCAAGCACCGCGTTGGTAGGGTTAGAAAGTCGAGAATAGACGTGCCCTGCCCGTTCAATATTAAACAACCCCGCTGCCACATCGGAGTCTGGAAAAACGAAGGCCGCACTTTGGTAGATGGGGGTGGCTCGCGCGCCGGTTGTAGGGTCAGGCGCCTGCCCAGCATGCAGAGACAGGGTGTCAAACCCCATACCTTGGGGGCCTCGGTGTTTTGAATCGCTCATGGAAAATCCTTCTGCCTCCCCGCCAACCTAAAATCTGGCTGGGAGCGTGGTTTGTGTTAGCCCGACAAGTGTGCCCACTTTCGAACCGAAATATTACTTGCTGAGTAAATAATAATTATTCATCGGATTCTCAACATCGAGCTTTTCAAATCCAGTAAAGCCCGACGCCCCAGTCATTTGCCTCGCCACCTGCTCAGTGAAGCCGAGGGTGCCCAAGCCGGCGCCATCCGCGGTGGACAAGCCGCTGTTCATGCACACGGTGACTGAAAAGCTATAGAGCAGGGCCGCTATGGGATGTTGCTCTAAGTTTTCGGCAAAGGTGTCAAAACCCTTAATGTCTTCGCACAACCAAAAACCATCGTCCTTTACAGCCCCATGAATTTGCTCGATTAGGGACTGTGGATACGGCGTGTCGTGAATCACATCGAAAGTCGTAATCAGATCAAATTCAGGCTGTTGGGGTAGCGCTTCTTGGAAAGGGTTGCACAGGCGCACGTTGTCTAGGCCAGCCTCAGCGATGTTCGCCCTGGCTCGATCTAGCGCAACTTCGGAAGTGTCATAGCCAACGAAAGTGCTCTCCGGATAGGCTTGGGCCAGAGCAATAACGGCCAATCCGCCCCCGCAGCCCACATCGGCGACTTTAGCTCCGGAAAGTAGCCTTTGATGCATACCCGGAATCAGCGGCACCATCTCGGTAACCAAACGATGCTTTTTACTAAAAGCCCCCATACGCTCAATGCCACAGGCACAATCCGGGCCGTGCTCGTCATAGCTCATGCCCAACCCGGTACGAAAAGCCTCCTCAAGTTTTGTCACCGCAGGGAATACCGCTAAGGCCGAGTCGAATCCACCCATCAGATAGGCGGGATGATCCTCGTCTACCAACACGGCATGGGCTTCTGGTGATAGGGAAAATAATTCACTGGCAGGCGAATATTCCACCTGACCGATGCAGGCTTGCTGCTGCAACCACTCTCGCACCCAGCGTTCGTGCAAGTTCAAGTGCTTAGCCAGTCCCACACTGGTGCTGGGACCCAACTCAGCCAATCCTTGGTACAGATCCAACCGATCACCCAACACCGTGATGGCGCAGTTAAATCCCGCCGTGACCATTCCGCTGGTTTGCTTTAAAAAATCCCCCAGCTTTTTTTCATCAATCGCGCTCATCAATTCCTCTCTTGCCTTGAATGCCTCTCCTTGGCCAAGCTAACCTATCTCAAACCGTGTTAACAGGAAGGCCCATGGCAGATTTCCCCCAGCCGCAGATGATTTCAGTAAACGATGTTGAGCTGGAAGTATTCAGCGCGGGCAGCGGTCAACCTATGGTGTTGTGTCACGGCTGGCCCGAGCACGCATTTTCTTGGCGGCACCAGATACAGCCCCTAGTCGACGCCGGCTACCACGTCATCGTGCCGAATCAACGCGGCTACGGTCGCTCCACTAAACCTGAGGCGGTAACAGATTACGACATCAATTGCCTGACCGGCGATCTGGTGGCACTGCTGGATCACTTTGGCTACCAAGACGCATGCTTTGTCGGACACGACTGGGGAGCCATCATCGTATGGAACTTAGCGATGATGCACCGTGATCGCGTATCTCGGGTGATTAACCTCAGCGTGCCGTTCATGGAACGCGGCGAAACCGAGTGGATCGGATTTTGGGAACAGATGCTCGGGCCTGACTTTTATATGGTGCATTTTAATCGCCAACCCGGCGTCGCTGACGATGTGTTTGCTAACAACGCCACACAGTTTCTTAACAACATGTACCGGACGAACCAATGGCAGCATCCAAAATTGGAGCTTGGTCCGGGTATGAATATGATCAATATGGCTCAAGATCCAGCGCTGGCCGACGGCGTGCCCGGGGATCCCATTATGAGTGGCGCTGAGATGCAGGTTTTCTTAGACGCCTTCGCCCACTCTGGCTTCACTGGCGGCATCAATTGGTATCGCAATCTTAGCCGCAACTGGGAGATCGTAGGCGCATTTGAACAGCATATTTACCAGCATACCCTGGCGATTTTTGGCGACTATGACATGGTGCCCAAATCCAAGAACTTAGCTAATCGAGTCAGCAATCTCGAAGTTGTAGACCTGCCTTGCGGGCACTGGATCCAGCAGGAACTGCCTGCGCAAACCAATGCCGCCATGCTGGATTGGCTGGGTCGACACTATCCAGGAGCCTAGGCCCTACACCAAGGATCTTTATAACCAGATCCTCGGCGGCAAACCCCAGCATAGAGCCCCATTAAACGTTCTGTAGTCCAATCCTAGCCTCAGCGCTAGGGGCCTGCGACCATTAGGATAGGAGCGACATCCCTAAACTGTAGAGGGTGGCCAAGATCATGACGACATTGGCTAGGAGTCCAAGGGCAAATCCTACGGTGCGGTTCTTTTCCGGGTTCGTATAACCACGAAAGTAGAGCATGCGTCCCAGCACGAAGAGTAAACCCAAAACCGTTGCCAAAGCCTCGCTGGCATAGAATCCACAGGCATAAACAGCCGGCAGGAACACCAGTAGCTGCTCGGCTGTGTTCTGCTGAGCACGAAAGAAGCGCTCGAAGAGCTCGTTGCCGGACGTTGCCGGTACCGGCACGTTAAAGCGACCTCGAGCGCGTCCAACCTCCACGCTAAAGTAGACAAATTGAAGCAGCGCCAACATAACCACGATCGCAACGTATTCCACTGAACCCTCCTGAGCTTGCTGTTAGTTTCCTGAAGCGTAGCGCACTAAGGCTAAACCGACACCATAAAAGCGCCAGATGCCTGTGCAATCACGTAGTCGTCTGCCTGGCGAATCAATAAACCTTCCATTTGCGCCAGCCGGCCTTTGCGCTTGACACATCGGCCTTCCAGTCGAATGGGAGTTCCGACGGGTAGTTCGGCACGGTAGCGAATATCGGCTTTTGCCGTGAAACAGCGCTCACCCTTGAGCCAGACCCAATTTGCCATTACGTCATCCAACAGGCTGAAGACGATGACCCCGTGAGTGACTTGGTCGTAACCCATGTGCTCAGGACCCGGCGTGAATTCACCGCGGCAAACATCGCCATCTAAGCTGAAGGCTACCCCTAGACCAATGGGGTTCGCAGGACCGCAGACAAAGCACTGGTTACTCCCGCTGGCCAACTGCTGCGCCCTTTTTTCTGTCGTTTCCTTTGTCATTTCCTGAGTCACACCTTCCGTCATGGATTCCTCCTCATAACCGCTGCTGTACGAGCACATCCGATCTCCTAGCGGGGGACTAGCGCACTCGGCGCAAGACTTCGTTGGTGGCCAGAAGAGTTCCCGGGAAACGCCCAAGATCCAATCAATGTCCGCTATGATAGGCTTTTTTACGAGGCCGTCACGGGTGACATTCCCCACAACTAAAATTCGCACTGCCATGCAAGGCTTCCGGCCAACATTGGTCACCCCCAAGGAAAAGACCCGACAAGCTTCCGTGGCGATTATTCTAAGACAAAGCGACCAGCAGCCCTCGGAATTCAGCGACATTCTCTTTATCCAGCGTGCCGAACGAACCGGCGACCCGTGGTCTGGACACATGGCCTTTCCTGGAGGGCATAGAGAAGACCACGATGCGGATCTGCGCGCTGCGGCCATGCGCGAAACTCACGAAGAGATCGGCCTAAGTTTGGATGATGCGGAATACTTAGGCGCCCTTGACCATCAACGCGCTCAGCCCCGAGGCAGAACCTTGGACATGCTTATTGCCCCCCATGTCTTTATCACTACACGAACACCCGAGTTTCAACCCAACCATGAGGTTGCCGATGTGGTCTGGGCCCCGCTGCCGGTTTTAGCCGGTAATTCACTGCACGATACCGAGACTCTGCCAATGGCTGGCAGACCTACTGTCTTTAACGGCTATCGCCTTAGCGGTGGCCACTTCGTATGGGGGCTGACCTACCGAATTCTTAAATCGTTTTTCACCACCATCGACGGTGGGTGGCAGCCACCTGTGGAAATCGACTGAGTGAATCACTTGCCGAAGGTTAGGCCTCGGTAATTCGCGATGGCCAAACCACAGGCCACACTGGTAAACGGATCGTGTTCTACAACCCGCTGAGGAAAACGCTCGGTCAGCAAGCCCTTCACCGCTGGTATCAAACTGGAACCGCCAGTTCCCAACACGATATCGATGTCTTGATGGGTCATACCGGCTTTTGCCACGGTTTCATCCAATGCCCGGGCTACCCGCTGCAGTGGGTCAGCGATCATGTGCTCAAACTCCGTCCGCGCAAGATCGATCTGCAAATCGATTTCCGGCACATCCAAGGTTGCCGTCTCCTTGACCGACAGCTCGGCTTTAAGCTCCTTGATGCGGGCAAACAACAGATAGCTCAAATTATGCTGAATGACGTCCCGCAGTCGCTCAAACTTGTGAACCCCCGATCCGCCTGCGGCGATGCGCTCCAGCACTGGGGTGGTGTACTTGTTCTGGTTGAGGGTATAGGTCACGGCCCAATTGACTAACAGATCCTCGAAGTCTTCAAAGGGAAACCGTGTTTCGATCTCTCGATCGAATCCTCGGCGACGCCAAACTTCTCCCTTACCCAATTCAGGAAACAACAGGGAGCGATAAAGGATCTGATCCAGATGATCTCCGCCCAAACCGATACCGTGGGTTGCCACAACGGAAAAACCTGGTCCCTCACGACGCAACACGCAAAAGTCCAAGGTGCCGCCGCCAAAATCCAAACAAAGCAAGGTTTCGCCCTGAGCTTGGGCGTTGCTGTGCAAAAAACTCACCGCTGCCGCGATGGGTTCGGGATAAAAGTGTTGCTGTTTTATGCCCGCATAGCCAAAGGCTTCCCCAAGACGACTCAGGGCCAGTTGATTAGAAAAAGCGTCTCTGCCCTCAAAATTGACCGGATACCCGAGGTTCGCCCCAGCAATTGTGCCCGCGTCGGCCTCAACGCTCTGGCGTATCCGAAGTAACAGCGGCGTAATCAGCGCCACAAGGCGAAACGGGTGATCAAAGACCATCAGACGACGCACATTCTCATCCCCAAGCAGCCGCTTGGTGCCTCTAAACAGCCGGCCTTGCAAGCTGCTATCGGTGACCGCCGCGCCATAGACCTTCTCAGTGGCTGTTTCCACTTCCCCGGGACCGCCGTCACTGCCAGCCCCCTCGACAAATTGACTGGTCTCACCAATCACCTCAGGCACCATCTCAACCGTACGCCCGGTGTTATCGACAATGTACTGATCCACAGCCAGTTGACCGGTCTTTGCGGTTAGCGCTCGGTCAATATAAGTAGCGGACGGGATAATGGCATCCGCCTGCTCAAGCTGAATCAGCCGGACCTGCTCCCCATCGAACACGGCGGCCGCGGAGTTACTGGTGCCAAAGTCGATACCAATACCCTTGCGGCTCATCGTGCTGACCCGTGTTTAAGCCGCGAACTCATCTCAACGATGCTGACTATCAACTGTGCGTTCCTTGTTGTTCTGGACAGTGGGTTGAACAAGCCATCCTATAGACTAACCATCCAACCTCGGCAAAGACGGCGGCATCTTACCCCTAGCCTTGCACAGGGCCAACCAACTCCCCGATTTCTCGAATTTGACGGTAAACTCACCTCTCTTCGTCACGTGGTTGCCGCCATGGAAAAACCTACCGACCTCAACAAATACCGAAAACGCAGCCGCAAGGAACGGGGATCTGGGAATACGCTATGCCGCTCTGGTTTCCACAAGTGGGTGGACGACGGCGGCAAGCAATTTGATGTCAAACAAGGACGACTGGTTAGCCGCCAGCGCTGTCAACGCTGCGATGCAACCCGAGTCAACGTTAGCTAATTGACCCAAGTTCGGTCTGCGAGTCCGCCTGGAATTCTGCTAGCGGCGCCATGTCGCAGCCAACCCCGGTGCCGCCAAGACCGCAGTAACCGTTGGGCACCTTTGCCAGGTATTGCTGATGAAAGTGCTCAGCGTAGTAAAAGGGGCCCGATGCCTGCACTTCGGTGGTTATTGGCCCAAAACCGACAGCGGTGAGAGCCTCCTGAAACAGTCCTTTGCTTGCCCGAGCCAGTTCCGCCTGTTCATCGTCGAAGGTGTAAATCGCAGATCGGTACTGTGTCCCCAAATCGTTACCTTGGCGCATACCCTGGGTAGGATCGTGACTTTCCCAAAACATCTTTAACAGCGCTGTGAAGCTCACTTGTCTTGGGTCGTATACCACTAACACAGTTTCTGTATGGCCCGTCTCGCCCGAACATACCTCTTCATAACTAGGATTTTCTGTAATACCACCTGAATACCCTGCAGCCGTTGTAAGCACCCCATTCATTTCCCAAAACCGTCGTTCGGCACCCCAAAAACAGCCCATACCGAATTGAACCATTTTTGTACCTTCGGGAAACGGGGGCAGCAACGGCTGGCCTAACACGAAGTGTTCGCTGGGCACGGGCATTGTTTGCGTTCGCCCGGGCAGTGCTGTAGCCGCTGACGGCAGTTCCATTTTGCTGGTGTACGACATGGGGTAACTCCGCTGAATGTCCTTCTAGTTTAACCCTCAGAGACCTAGGCTCAAGCTATCCCAGGGCCCTGGGTGCTTGCGGCAATCGACAAAAGATTGACGATCTTGGCACCTCAGCGCCGATGTTAGCCCGCGCTTATTTCATCGTCAGAGCCAGAGTGCTATAAACCTCCCATGCGTCGTCCGATGAACTTTCTCACAACAGCATTCTGCTGGGCCCTTTTTGCCAGCGGCTGCGCTGGGCTGCCTGCAAATAAGGCAGCGACTCAGACCAAGGCAAACCTTGAGCAGGAGCGCGCAGCTTATCTCAGCCAAGCTGAGTTCCAAGATACGTTGAAAGAATCTACAGGATTAGAGTTGCGAGCTCTGGGCCTAGGCGCTGACGAACCCTTGGCTCTCGGCGCCCTGGGTTCGGCGCTAGTAGAGGCAAACGCTTCCAGTCTTACCGGGCACCACGCCCTGACCGTATTTTACCAACACGTCGATGCAGAAGAAGCCGCCGTCTTGCACCGCCAACAACTCGACAGCATTAAGAAAATTATTCGAGAAACCGGGGACGGGAGTCGCCAACAGCCCTACCGGGTCCTCAGTAGAGCCGACGCTCGGCTCATGGTGAGCGACAGCGGCCATCAACTGGTGGGCGATATTTACCAAAGCAACAGCGCAGCCCCACTTCAACTGCTGGTACTGTCACGCCCCGACGAGACGAGCCCAGTTACCAGCACCTATTTTGACCTATCTGATCTTATTGATCCGGTCGCTGGCGAAAATGGGAACCCTTGGGATGTGCTGCGAATTCTGGCTGACGCCGAAGATACCGCTGCCCAAGCCGCCATCGGCACCTACTTAGCGAGGCAACAACGCTACGAACCAGCCATTCGCTGGCTCGAGTTGGCCAGCCGCAACGACAACCTTTTGGCGCACACTCTGTTGGCGCGTATTTACTGGTATCAGTCAGGCCTAAGGAATCCCCCGCAGAGTACCGATGGGCAAACCGAGGCGAACGCATCCCGAAAAAGTACAGCCGAGCTGACCCAACTTGCAATCGACAATCACATCGCTGCCATTGACCTTGGTTCTACGGAGTCCATGTACACCCTAGGGCGCTTACTGCTGGAAGATTCCGCCCAACCGGCCCACACACCCTCCGCACAGGTCGTTATTGATCCTCGGCGAAAAACCGCTGGCGCCGTTGAGCTCCTCGAGCAGGCCGGCGCCCTTGGTTATGCCGAAGCGTATTTGTACTTGGCCCGCCAATATCAACGGGGTAGCTATGTGGAGGCAAATGAGAATTTGGCAAACGCTTATTTTGCTAAGGCAGCGGAGCTAAAAAACCCCAAGGCGATCATCAGCTACGCTCGCTACATTGGGGCTTCCCCGGACCAATCAGCCAAAACCCAGATCATCCCCTTGTTATCCCAGCTGGCGGAGTCAGGTGATGCCGAGGCCATGGTGGTCTTGGGTAACATGTTCGCCAAGGGCGTGGGCGTCAGACCCTCCACACGAAAAGCCATTCGTTGGTATAAAAAAGCGGTTTCCACGGTGCAAGCCAGTCACCACGGCGATGCAGCAATTGTGAACGAGGTGGCTTGGACCCTGGCTGTGACGGATAGGAAAGGTCTGCATCAACCCGGTTATGCCCAAACCATCATGGACGCCATGATGAGCAGCAATAAGCAAGTTCAGCAGCACCCAGAGTATCTCGATACGTGGGCAGCAACCTATGCAGCCAATGGCAACTTTGAAAAAGCCATCGAGCTACAGCGGCTGGCTCTACAGATTGCCCGCAATCAAGAGCGCACCGACGTTATCGATATTCTCAAGGCTCACCTGAAATTCTTCGAGGCCGGTACGCACATTAAAGATAGAACCCCATAGCGTGTCTGCCACCACGTTGCTGAAGCACATGCCGCCGCTACTGGACGTACGCGCGCCAGCTGAATTTAAGGTAGGCCAACTCCCCAACAGCGTTAACTTGCCGATCTTAAACGATGCAGAGCGAACTCACGTGGGCATCGTTTACAAGCAACAAGGGCAGGAAACTGCTATTGCCGTAGGTCACCGACTGGTCAGCGGAGAGATACGAAGCCAGCGTTTGGAGTCATGGAGTGCTTTTTGTCGCGGGAACCCTGACGCCATGGTGATGTGTTGGCGGGGCGGCCAGCGATCTGGTCTAGCCCAACAATGGCTTGCGGATAGTGGAATCGACATACCTCGCGTTGAGGGGGGCTTTAAAGCTTTGCGAACCGCTTGTTTAACGACTCTGGATCAACCCAAAAAGTCTTGGTGGTTGATCAGTGGGCGTACAGGCTCCGCCAAAACCGTCTTGGTCCAAAACATTGATCAAAGCATTGATTTGGAGGGACTGGCCAACCACCGAGGATCAGCCTTCGGTCGCCGACTCACCCCACAACCTACACCAGTGACCTTTGAAAACACGCTGGCAATAAAATATCTGCAGCACGAATTTGAGTCTCTGGTGGTTGAGGACGAATCTCGCACCATTGGGCGTATCGGCCTTCCGTTGGCATGGCACCACCAGATGCAGCAGGCACCAATAGCCCTAGTCGAGGCATCCTTTGAAGAGCGGGTAGAACATATCCATAAAGAATATGTGCACGATGCCCAACTTGAGCATGCGCAGGCGGGCCTGCCCGTTAGCGACCTTCAGCGCCAATACGAAGAGGCCGGCGGGCGCATTAAACGCCGTCTCGGAGGCCTGAGATTTGAGCAGCTGACGCAAAAAATTCAAGGCGCTTTTCGGGGAACCCTAGATCACAGAGAGTGGATCAGCTACCTGCTTAGAGAGTATTACGATCCAATGTATGATTTTCAGCTCCAACGTAAAATCCACCGGGTCGCCTTTCGCGGCGACGCAGCTGCGGTTACCGAGTTCTTGCAAGCCCGTCCCTAGCCTCAGGGTATCTACCTGACGGCAACTCCCAATTAGGCTTTGCGTTTTTCAGTACCGAAAGGTGCAGCCTCTCTAAAACCCGCCATTGGCTCCCGACAAGCAGCCCCCCATAACAGGGTCTTGGCGACGCTAGTCTAAAAAGTCCTTGATCATTGCCGATACGCTCTCGGGCTGATCATGATGGGTCCAGTGGCCTGCGCCCTCCACGATGCGCAACTCTGCCTGCCTAAAGTGCGCCAAAGTACCGTCCTGACCCGTGCGTTTTTCCAATCCTTGGTCTGCATTAATCAACAGCGTTGGGGCTTGGATATTCTGCCAAAGCTCAACTATTTGGGCCTCGGATAACCCCACGCCCAGAAAGTTGTACGTATATTGATCGTACTTCCACGTAAATTGTCCGTCCTCTAATTGCACAACGCCGTGGGCAGTTAGGTGCATGGCTTGTTCTTGAGTCAATTGGGGGTTGGCGTCTTGCATACGCTGATAGGCGGTTTGTAAATCCGGATAACGCCGCGGCGTGCGACCGGCTAAATCCCGGTTGATTTCACTCCACTGACGAATCAATGCTGCGGTGCCTGCGGCCTCCTGCTCGCCTCGCCACAAACCAATTCCTTCAAGCAAAATCAGCTTACGAACGTGCTCAGGAAACACGCCAGCAAAAAAAGCCGCTATGGCACCGCCCAAACTATGACCAACAAGTATCACCGGACCAAACTCGTTTTGCTCGATCAGCTGCTGCAGGTCATAAATGTAGTCGTAATAACGGTAGCCGCTTCCTTGCACCCACTCAGAATCTCCATGTCCCCGCAAATCCAGGGCCACAAAGTGGTAGTTGCCCTGCGCAGACAAACGCCGAATCAAGTCATCCCAGGTGCGGCAATGGTCGCGAACACCATGCACCAGCACTACCGTTGGGTTTTGGGGGGGCCCCCACTCCACATAGTGCATGCGCAGACGCTGGGAGAAGTAACGGTGGGACGTAGGCGTCAAACTCGACGAGGACCCCTTCAACATGAAAACTCCTTACTGAAAGGTAACAACTGATGTTCCCAGGGGGAAAATCCGCCCCGGCGGGCGACATTTTACATATCTCGACGTCGAGGGGTACGTTGTTACCTAATTTCCCCAAAAGACAGCAATCCAGCCCGCCCCCCCATATGGGGAGCAAAATCCAGCCAAAAATAGCGGGAAATCTGGGAACGAGACTCAATTAATGGGGTTTTGAGGACTTTTCGGCAAAAATTTCAATTATTCGGCTACTTTTTTACACAAAACCCTTGCAATTTTTGTTACCCAAGGTAACAATGGTCTCATTCAGCGGTAACGTGGCAACACGCCGCTGACTACGGGGATTTCCGAACCTCCTCTCCCCTCCCCTCCTCGGAAATTCCCATCTTTCGAAGGCGGAGGACCCATGGTCCTCCGCCTTTTTTATTGCCTGCTTTTCCGTCTGCGGCGGCTGTTTCAAAACCTCGGCTCGTCGTACTATGCCCTCATGAGCAAATCACAGACCTTTCAGCACTTGACCGTGTCCGACGAGAACACCATAGGCATCATTACCCTGTCTCGCCCCGAACGGGCAAATGCGCTCAGCCACAACCACTTAGCCGAACTTGAACAGGCAGCCCTTGGCTTTCGCGACGCTCCGAACGTGCGAGCGGTCATCATCACCGGTGCCGGTAGACACTTTTCATCCGGCGCCGACTTACAGGATCCAGCCCCCCCACCGGATATGCCCTTAGTCCAACGCCGTCGGCGGGCGCGCATGGGCCAACGTGCGATCCAAGCTATTTTAGACATGGATCAAATCACCATTGCCGCTTGGCGCGGTGCCGCCATGGGTGGCGGCGCCTGCGTCGCGACTGCCTGTGACTTCCGCGTTGGATCAGAGACTGCGTTCATTCAGTACCCTGAAGTGGATCTGGGCATTAATTTGATGTGGAAGAGCTTACCCCTTATTTTGGCTTTGGTTGGACCGGCTAGAGCAAAGCGGCTGGTAGCCGGCAGCGAGCGACTGGACGCTAGAACCATGGCTGACTGGGGCATTCTTGACCGCCTATCCACCGACGAAGAGCTGATGGTACGAGCCATGGACCTGGCCAGTGACTATGCGGCGAAACCGCCTTTGGCCGTACAAATGATCAAACAGTCGACCAACCAGTTGGCCTACGCCCTAGGCAACTCGATCATGCACATGGATAGTGACCAAAACCTTTTGGCGGCGTCCAGCGAGGATCGGGAGAAGGCCATCCAAGGCAAGTTAAACAACGAGTCCACCGGATTTACAGGTAACTGAAACCGGGCCCCACCGGAGCTGCCCGACTCGCTTAAGACAGGGCCTTCCAGCAGAGAGTTACTTCTGCATCACTGAGCAATACCTGAGGAACCTCACCGAACTGGCAATGGCTTCCGCTCACACAAGCACCGGTGGTAACGTCAAATACGTAACCGTGCCATGGGCAACGAACGGTTCCTTCCACCAAGGGCACCTCACCCAACGGACCCAACTGATGCGGGCACTGGGCCGGATAGACCACCCAATTCTCAGGCAGTCCTGCGCCCTCGTCTGATAAACGATTTAGCACAAAGCGCCTGCCTGAGAGGGTTACTTGAAGGGGCAGCTCTAGGCCATCTGCAATGCCCAGCTCGATCTTTTCTCCTCGATTTATGCCGTCTAAACGCTGATCTAATTGCCGCTGACGCTCGGTCATCATAGCGACATCTTCGTCGTACAAATTCTCATAAGCATTGGCATAGGCCATACCCACTTTGTCCCGGGCAGTCTTGGGCACATCAGGCACGAAAAAGTCGACGACGATGTCCAGCACCCGCTCAGACACCACAAACACATGGGTCCAAATTTCTGCGCCTACGTTCGGCCCCTCAAGATTTCGGGTGATCCAGCAGCGTGCATCCCGGTCCAGCATCAGTTCCAGCAGACTGGTAGACGCGCCGCCACCCTGAACCGAGGTCACTGTGGCCCGCCAGCCCCAGCCGCCGTAATCGAGGCAGTCAATGGCGCTGAAACTGCTGCTGTGTTGAAAAGGCAAATGCTGCCAATCCAAGGCATTTTCATACATACGATCCAGACTGACCGGTAAGCGCCGCCGATAGCTGCCTACATGATCGAGCCTTGAATCCTCCGACGCGCTAACAAACTCGTATTTCACTGACAGCTCCTGAGCTAAACATCCCTAGCACAACGGTTATTGAGCTTGAGCCAGCTGGAAACTCAGGGTCTGACCGTCTACCTCTGCCTCCACAGACTGAGGACTGGTGGCAGCTTCCATCTGCAAACTCAGAGTTTCCCCCATGATGTACTCCCGGTGCTCATCAATCGCTTGTGCTAGTTCACCTTGGGCGTAGTAGGTTACGCGGATGCGGTCGGTCACCGAGTATCCCCGTTCTTTGCGCTCTCGCTGAATTCGGTTTACTACCTCTCGCCCGTAACCGCTGCGGATCAATTCCGGCGTCAATTCGCAATCGAGGTCTACACTGATTCGGCTGTTGGATACGGTGTTGGTACCCGACTTGGCCTGTTGTTTGATTTCTATTTCTTCACTGGTAAATGTTTCGCTCTCGCCATCTACACTCAAAGTCAAACTGCCTTCGCTTTGGAGCTGCGCGATTTGCTCGTCGGCAAGCTGTCCGATCTGCTTGCCAAAGGACTTCATGCGTTTGCCCAAGCGCTTGCCCAGCAGCGGGAAGTTAGGCTTGGCCTGCAAATCAATGTATGCAC
>JAQWIX010000183.1 GCA_029248675.1 Pseudomonadales bacterium
GGGTCATGTGACCCTGGAGTTCTCCAACACCACCACCCTGCCGGCGAAGATTTATGCCAATGAGGGTGTGGCGCAAATGCTGTTCTTCCAGTCCGATGAACGCTGCGAAACCACGTACAAAGACCGTGGTGGAAAATACCAAGGTCAGACCGGGGTCACTCTACCGAAAACCTAGAAATACTGGGTGCTGGAACTGATCCGTGAAGGGAGTTGGGAGGTAGGCTGCCGTCGATCCCAAGAGCTAACTTAGGCGGCCAAAAGCGGGTCCTGGGGTTGTCCGACACTCAGCAAAGCCAAATGCTGGGCTGAGTGAAGGCTAGGTTAACCGACGACGATTTCACCTGCCCCGGCCTGATGGTCGGAACTCACAGTGCTGCCGATAACAACCGGCGCCTCGCCTTGATCCCGGAGCACCTCCAGAGCGGTATCGGCGTCTTCGCTGCGCAAGATGAGCAGCAGACCTATGCCGCAGTTGAACGTGGTCAGCATCTCTTGCTCAGAAATATTGCCCGCCTGCTGCAACCATGAGAACACGCTGGGACGCTGCCAGCTGTCCACGTTTATCAAGGCCGCGATGCCATCGTCACTGAAAACTCGAGGGATGTTCTCGTAAAAACCTCCGCCGGTGATATGTACCATGCCGTTCACGGCGACGCTTTCTAATAAAGTTCGTACCTGCTTGACGTAAATGCGGGTAGGAGCCAACAGCTCATCCAGCAGGGTGTCATCGGGCACGAGCTGGGTGTTTTCCAGAACTTTGCGAATTAGGGAGTAGCCATTGCTGTGGGGTCCTGAACTTGGCAGGCCAATAATGGTGTCGCCTTGAGCGATCTTGGTGCCATCGATGATTTTGCTCTTTTCGACAACGCCGATAGAAAAACCGGCCAGATCGTATTCGCCGTCATCATAGAAGCCGGGCATCTCGGCGGTTTCGCCTCCGGCCAATGCGCAGCCGGCCAGCTGGCAGCCATGGGCAATGCCTTTAATGACGCGCTCGGCCACATCCACATCCAGCTTACCTGTGGCGTAGTAGTCCAAAAACAAGAAGGCTTCTGCGCCGACTACGAGTACATCGTTCACGCACATGGCCACAAGGTCTTGGCCGACGCCGTCGTGCCGGTTGTAGTCTATGGCCAGTTTTAGCTTGGTGCCGACGCCGTCGGTCCCTGTCACAAGGACGGGTTTGTCGTAGCCTTCAGGCAGTTCCGCCATGGCCGCGAATCCGCCCAAGCCGCCGAGGAGCTCTGGTCGTCGGGTGGCCTTAGCAGCAGGGGCAATACGTTTGACCAGTTCGGCGCCCGCCTCGATATCAACCCCAGCAGCCTTGTAGGTCAAACCGGTTTGGCTTGGCGCTTGACCGTCGTTGGTGCCGTTGCTGGCGCTGTCGTTGTCAGAATCGGACATGCTTGGCTCGTATGAAAAAACGCGAGTTTACAGTGCTGGGAGCAACTATTCGATTGTTAGGCCCTATTTGGTTCCCTGTTTAGACTGTTACTTGGGCGGTTGGGCAAGGACAAAGCTCAAGCTGAGTTCTAGACACCGACGTAGGTCTGCATCTTCTTCTAATCCCGGCGGGTCAATGTGCACAAAGCCTGTCATGGTTTTTCCGGAAAAATCCATGGCTCGACAATGTGGGTCGGCTAGGGCTTCCTGATATCGATTCGCCCCAACCCTAAGCAGTAGACCTCCACTGGTGTCCGGCGCTTCATTGGTGCTACGGGGTCGGATTTTGCTGCCGGGCTTTGCGCCGGAGATGCCGCAGGTCATGTGGCCGTTTACCATAGTCATTAAGGCACCGAACATCTTGCGTTCGCTGATGTCGGCAAAGTCAGCCAGTTCCAGTAGCGTCTCGCGAACCCGCTGGGCCAGTCCTTCATCAATGTGCATGTGTCACCTCCCCGGGCAGAATCTATCGGCCCATGCCGAGTATATCCGCGAACTCGCTAACTGCGCGGCACAAATGCCCGGACAAAAAACCTCAAAGTCGCGCCAACTTCGCTACACTGGCCGGCGAATCTGCTTGAATTGATGCTGTCCATGCCCATTTTTGTTCGACGCCTTTGTCATTGTTGGAATGCGCTTTGCGTGCTTATGTTGGCATTGGGTGTTTTGCTTAGCGGGCCCTGTGCGATGGCTCAAAATCCCCAAGGGCAGGTGGTGGACTGGCTGTACGAAGTGGACCAGTACGTACCGGATCAAGGGGCGGATAACCGTCTGGAGGCCGGTCAGCGTTCTCTGCTGAGGGTGTTGTCTCGAACTACGGGTCTTGTGTCCATACCCCGCACACCGGCGGTTACCCACGCCCTGAGCCAACCCCAGCGTTACTACGGTCAGTACGTTTATTTCAGTCCTAGTGCCGTGGGCTCACAGCGGCGGCAGAGGATCGACAATGCCAAGATCGCAAACCAGGCGGATTTGGCCGTGCGCTTTTCGTTCCAAAGCGAGGCCGTGAAGCAGCTTGTCCGGCAGGCCAAATTACCCAGTTGGTGGTCTAGGCGTCCGAGTACTTTGGCCTGGATCGTGCTGGACACAGCCCAAGGCAGAGAGATCGTAGACTCCAGTCAGACAGAGATGGTCAATGCCCTGAGTCGGGAAGCCGCGCGGAGGGGATTACCCGTGCTCATCCCCTCTATGGACTTACAAGATTCCCTGTTGGTGAGCCCTGCCGTAGTTTGGGGGAGATTCACCGACCTGTTGGATGAAGCCAGTGCTCGGTATCAGGCTCAGTACTACTTGGTGGGGCGGTTCAGCGTTCAAGAAGTGCTAGGCCAACGTTTTTATACAGGCGAATGGGTGGCGCGTTCTGGAAACACAGAGGACTCGCGTTTTTTGCGGGGTGTGAGCTTTGAAGAAGTCGCTCGCACCGGAGTGGATATGGCCGCCCAGCGGATACTCGACCGGCATCTGGTTTTTGGTAACACCGTGAGCCAACACGATCTGGTGGTGAAGGGCATTGGTAGCTTAGAGGCCTATGCTCAGCTCTTGGATTACTTTGAATCTCTGGAGTTTGTGGATGGGGTGACCCTGCAAGAAATAACCGGCGACGCCCTTGCTTTGAGCCTGCAATCCTTGGCTGGTCTTGATCAGCTGCGGCAGCTGCTCGTCGATGATGGTCGTTTTCAATCCCCTGAAGCTGAAGCTGGGGTTGACATCGGTACTGGTTTCAGCGAGTTGGTTTTGCCAGGTCGGCAGCAGACGAAAACTGTCCTGCAGTGGCGGTCTGACACGTGAGTACGCTGCCAAACTATTTGAGCATGCTGCGCATTGCCTTAGTGGTGCCCATAGCCCTACTGCTGTGGCGTCAGCAGGTCATGTTCGCGTTTTGGCTCATGTTGCTGGCGGGTTTTACCGATGCCCTAGATGGATTTTTGGCCCGTCGCTATTCCTGGCAAACCGAGTTGGGGTGCATGTTGGATCCGTTAGCGGACAAATTTTTGGTGGCGGCCATGTACTTGGTCTTTACGCTTCAGGATCTTATTCCCACATGGTTGGTGGTGCTGATTCTGGGCAGAGACGTGTTGATCTTGATGGCGGTTGGCGCTTATCGAGGTATTTTCGGCGACCTGACCGTAAACCCCAGTCTGCTGAGCAAAGCCAATACGGCCGTGCAGATATTGGTGGTTCTACTGCTGATGGTCAGTCAGATGCCCATAGGCGAGCTGGGTAGCGATTTGCTTCAGATACTTCAGACCTATGGCTTCCCGGTGTTGAGCGCGCTCTGTGTTACCTCCGGCAGTCACTACCTGCTGGTTTGGGGACGCCATGCGTGGCAGCGGCTTGGCACCGAGGACGGGGATCGGGCCAAGGCCTTGCTTAAGAAAGGTGATCGTTGAGTAGCCAAGGTATTTTGCCCATAGACGTACCTCATCAGCCTAGGCTGACGAACTTTGTGGTGGGGGATAATTCGGAGTTGCTTGAGGCGCTGGCCTCCCCAGCTCCTGGCTTCGACGGTTTCTGGGTATGTGGCGAGGACGTATGTGGCAAAACACACCTGCTGCGCGCTACAGCCTTGGCTGCTGCGGAGTCTGGTCAGGTGCATGCCTATTTGGACTGCGCCCAGCTTTCTACCACCGATGTGGTGGAGACCTTTGTGGATCTTATTGCCAGAGTTCGGGATGGCATGGACCTGTCTATGACCGTAGCCGTCGATCATGTGGCTTATTTACAGCATCAAGCTGAGGCCGAAGAGGCGTTGATGGCCTTGTACAACGCCATACAGGAACTACCCCCTCAGGGTGATGTGATTCGTCGACTTCTTGTGGCTCATCGCCAAGGCGCTGGACAGCTGGCCTTTGGGCTGCAAGATTTGAATTCCCGGATGCGGGCATTGTCCCACCACCGGGTGCGAGAGCTGTCGGATTCCGATAAGGGTTCCTTGCTTCGCCATCGGGCGGAGCAGAGCGGATACCATCTTAATGAGGCGGTATTGGAATATTGGCTTCGGCGGGGACCGAGGAGCATGGACCGTCTGCTGGCAGACTTGGCGGCCTTGGATCAGGCGACCTTGCAGCATAAACGACTATTAACGGTGCCGTTGTTAAAGTCGGTTTTAGGCTACTAGGCACGAGCTGCTGGGTTTGGGCCGCTCGAAAGAACATCAAAAAATAAACCGCGAGAGACTCAACGCCATGGCCGTGTCACAGGCACCAAAGAAAATCTTGAACAAGCCCATCGTCATTACCGGCGGCGGCAGCGCCGGGCACGTGATTCCTGCCTTACCTGTGGTGGATTTGCTGATTGGCCAGGGGGCAGTCGTTCACTTCATCGGTACCCGAAGCGGGCTGGAGCGGGGTTACCTTGGCAGCCGCGACATTACCTTTCATGGCATTGCAGCGGGCAAGCTGCGTCGCTATTTCTCTTGGCAGAATGTTACCGATCTTTTTCGTATTGCATGGGCAGTGCTGGAGTCACTGTGGCTGCTGCTGCGGCTGAAACCCAGCGTCATGTTCTCGAAGGGTGGTTTTGTCTCCCTGCCACCGGTCTTTGCCGCTTGGCTGTTGGGCATACCCGTGGTGGCCCACGAGTCGGATCTGACGCCGGGCCTGGCCAACCGACTGAGCCTGCCCTTTATCAAAACCCTGTGCACCAGCTTTGATGACACCCACTTCGCCGGTTTCAAAGGACGGCATGTGGTGACCGGCACGCCGGTGCGGCAGTCGCTATTAAACGGCGACGGCGTTAAGGCACGCGCCCAGCTCGGCGCTCAAGACGACCAGAAGGTGCTACTGGTTACCGGAGGAAGCCTAGGAGCTGAGGGTTTGAATCGCATTGTTACCGACAACATTCAGGCGTTAACCGAGCGGTTTTTCGTCGTCCACATCTGCGGTGCTGGCAAAACATCCGGTGACCTACAGGCCGGGTATGTGCAGCTGGAATTTGTCGATGATGGCTGGGGGGACTTGCTCGCTGCTGCGGATGTGGTGATTTCCCGAGCCGGTGCCAATGCGCTGTTCGAGTGGGTGGCGCTGACAAAGCCTAACTTGTTGGTGCCCTTGCCCTTGGGCGGATCCAGAGGTGATCAGCTGGCCAATGCCGCCTTCGCTGCAAAACAAGGCTGGAGTGAGGTTGTTGATGAAGGGCAATTGAGTAGCCACACGCTGCTGGCAACCTTGGACCTGCTGATGTCAGAAGCTGACCGTTATCTACAGGCCATGGCGGGTGCCGGTACCCGAGACGCCGCGACAACGTTGCTAGAGGAAATTCAGCGTCTGGCGGCCTGAATGATGCCGCGCCGGCCTAAGCTTGTGGACTGTTGTTAGGTCTATCGATCAGCCTATTCGGCCGCCGCTCAACTTGACATCAAACAGGCGAGTGCCTAACGTGCCGCTCCTTTCAAAAAGGCGCAGCTAATGGACAACAGCAAACCCTATAACGTCAAAACCTATAACGCGATTGCACCCGTGGGACTGCAGCGGTTTGATACCGCCAAGTATACGGTCGGACCCGAGGTCGACGGTGCTGACGCCTTGCTGCTCCGCAGCCACAAGCTTTCCGTCGATGAGTTAACTCCGGGGCTGCGAGCGATCGCTCGTGCCGGTGCCGGTGTCAACAATGTGCCGGTTCAAGCCTGCAGCGAGGCGGGCATCGTGGTGTTTAATACCCCTGGTGCCAATGCCAACTCGGTTAAGGAACTGGTGCTAACGGCCATGCTGCTGGCATCGCGAGATGTGATCGGCGGCATCAACTACGTGCGTTCATTGTCAGAGGTTAGTGACGACGCCGAGCTGAACAAGCTAGTGGAAGCCGAGAAGAAAAAGTTCAAGGGTCGAGAACTGATCGGTAAGACCTTGGGTGTGGTTGGCCTAGGAGCCATCGGTTCCATGGTGGCAAGGGCTGCTCTGGATCTTGGGATGAACGTGCTGGGATACGATCCTGCGCTCTCCGTGGATGCTGCATGGCGTTTGCCCGCGGAAGTGGAGCGTATGCAAAATCTTCCCAGTCTCTTCGCTCGGGCAGACTATGTGACCCTGCACGTGCCACAAATACCGGCAACCGAGGGCATGATTAATGCCGAAGCCCTGCAGGCATTTAAGCCGGGCAGCGTGCTGTTGAACTTTGCGCGTCAACCCATCGTGAATGCGGACGCGCTGAAGGCGTCATTGGAGAGCGAGCATCTTGGCCGCTACGTGGCGGACTTTCCGGTCCCCGGCCTAATCGATCATCCCCGGGTGATGCTGACCCCACACTTGGGCGCCAGCACTGATGAGGCCGAAGAGAATTGCGCGGTTATGGCCGCCAACCAGTTGGTGCGCTTTCTGGAAACCGGCAGCATCGTCAACTCCGTGAACTTCCCGGCAGTAAGCCTTGAAGCCGTAGACGGGTATCGGGTTGCCATTAGCAACCACAACGTTCCCGGTATGCTGGGTCAGATGACGGCGGTGCTTGCCGAGCGAAACATCAACGTCATCGATCTGATCAACAAAAGCCGCGATGACTTGGCCTACAACCTCATCGATCTCTCTGAGGCGCCGGATGACGGTTTGCTGCAGGCTATCCGCGATATTGAAAGTGTGATCGACGTTCGAGTGATCAAGGGGACCTAAGGTCTCAACGGTCTGAGGGGCCAGTCATTCGACAGGCCCTACCACTTTAACGCCGCGACGGGCTTGGCGCGCAACGAAGCGCAACGGATCGACACACTTCAGCACTCGCTGGGATACCGGCGGAACCCACCCCATGACCTGACTGGCGATGATCGCGCCGGCCAGCGGCGCCGAAGATGTGCCTATAGAGCCGTGGGCCGTTGTGACCCAACGTTGATTTCCTAAACTGCCGATGATGGGGTTGCGGTCACTGGATACGCATCTGGGGCCGCGTTTGTGGCTTATAGGTGTGACGGCGTCGTTGCCAATGAACCGGCGGTTGTTCTCGATGTTACTGGTGGTGGCTTCCTCGCTGGTCCATGGACGCTGCTCGTAGCTGCTGCCCACTACCCAAGCCTTGGCGTCGGGAATCGCATAACCGTTCCCGACGATGGGGGTGGCCAAGGGGGCTGATGTTGGTTCGATCCAGTCCAGCTGCCCCCAGACCTCACCAATCTCCAGCGGTATGGACAAACTGTAGTCCCGACTCTTACTGCCACAGGCAATGACCCAAGCCTCGTCGCTGTTGGGTTCCCTAGTTTCTGGGCAAAACTCGATTAAGGGATGATCCAGCAGGGCAGAGCATAACTGAGGTAAATTCACGACGCCGGCACCGGCAAAGTACAGGCCTCCCAAGGCCTCGACGTTGGCCTCTTCGGTCAATTCATCAGGCTTAAGAAAGGTGATCCAATGATCATGGTCCTTGGCCAAATTCCCTTGATAGACCTCATGAATGCGCCGAATTTTGCTTAGTTCGCGTTGGGTCAGTGCCAGCTGCAGTGCGCCGCTGGCTCGCACCCCGGGAAAGGCGCCGGAACTGGCTCGGGCGTGATGGTAGGCGCGGGCACGAAATTCGGCTGCCGGGCTTTGATCCCCTAGCAACCGGGCATGCAGGGCGCTGACGCTCATCTTCGAACCGCCGGTGGCGATACCTGCGGAATCAAAAACGCGAACGGCGATACCCATATCCGCTAGCTGTCGGGCAACGCTGGCGCCCGCGATTCCACCGCCCAGCACATTGATTTGATTGGGTGGTCGGTGGGCTGGTCTTACCGTTTTTGGACCAAACCGACCTAAGAGACTCGTACGTTTAAACGGGCGTTGATCCACTTTTTCCATGGTAAAACCTAGGGCCTCGAGATCCCGGCGCACCTGACCGGCTGAGGTGAAGGTGGCCACGGTGGTGCCGGTATTACTGAGGCTGGCCAGCTTGGCCATTACCGGCTGTCGCCACATATCCGGATTTTTCTTCGGGGCAAAGCCGTCCAGGAACCATGCGTCAACGGGCTGGTGCTGGAACTGCTCAAGCTCTGTCAGGGCCGCACTTACATCGCCATGAAAAACACTGAGCTGTACCCGTCCACCAAGGAACGAGCGCCGATGCCAGCCAGTGAGTAGGGGCGGGGGTTGAGCGGCCAGTGCTTGGGCTGTGGGTGAGTTGGGCCGGAGTCGGGCGACGGTTTGCCAGTCGGAATCTTGCAGCGGGTGGGCTTCAACACTGATGAAGTGCAGGTTGCCCTGTCCTTGCTGAACAAAGGCATCTGCGGTGACGGTGAAGTTGAGCGCGCTGCCAAACCCCAACTCGCCAACGGTAAACCAAGATCCGGGCCGTTGACTGGCCCGTTCAAGAATGCGACTGGGCTGTAAAAAAATACGGCTGACTTCTTGTTCGCCATCGGCGCTGAAATAGATGTCGTCGAATTGATCAGAGATGGGCTGTTGATCGCGCCACCGCAGAGTCGCCGGGCTGATGAATTCCTGATGTTCGTTCATATGTTGGTTCTGTGACCGAGCAGCGTCTTAGCGCCCGACGGGTCGTGTGCGATCGGTAATCCAACCGCTCCAGGAGTCCGCGTAGAGCGCGGGTTCCGCTAAGCCAGCAACCTTCATCGCCAGCACGTTGTGAGTGGCGGTAACGCCAGACCCGCAGTAACAAACGGTTTTTTCGGGGTCTAGATGAACAAAGCGCTGGCGCAGGGCTTGGGGTGATTTGAACAGACCGGTCTCGGTGAGATTGTCGGTAGATGGCAAGCACGCTGCGTTTGGTATGTGACCGGCTACCGGATCAATGGGTTCTTGTTCACCTCGAAAGCGTACCTCGGCACGAGCATCCAGCAGAGCATGGTCTTGGGTCTGAAGATTCTCCACCACTTGGGCTACCTGCCACAGTCGAGTTAGCGGGGTGTTCGCTGAAAAATCGCTGGGCTGGGGTGAAGGCCCTGAACCGCTTTCCAACGGCAATGGCCAATGCTGCAGGCCCCCATCCAGCACAGCGACGGCGGCGTGGCCCAGCCAGCGCATCATCCACCAAGCCCGGGCCGCCATTTGTCCGCCGACATCGTCGTAAACCACAACTTGTTGGCCAGGCTGTATTCCCCACAACCGTACCTGAGCAAGCCAGGCATCTCGATTCGGCAGCGGATGTCGGCCGCGGTCATCGGGTGGATCGGATAGGTGTCGATCTAAATCTGCGTGCTGAGCGCCAGCGATGTGGCCCGTAGCAAAGAGTTCGGCACCACGCTGGGGGTTACCCAACTGTGCCCGGCAATCGAAAATACGAAGGGGGGCGTCGTTGGCGATTAGGGCCGCTAAGTCTTCGGCGCAAATCAGGGTGTGATACTGCTCGCTCATCCAAACCTCCAGCGGCCCAATCCTTGCGGGCTTTACATACGGGGGGCGACGCCAATGCCCAGCAGGGTCAAACCGCTTTCTAGTACTTCGCTGGTTTGTTTGGTCAAAGTCAGGCGTCGCAACTTTGTTTCGTCGTCGCTGGTCAGCACCGGACATTGCTCGTAGAACTGAGCAAAGCGGCCGGCCAAATCGTACAGGTAGGCACACAGCTGATGGGGATAGCCGTCCTGAGCTACTTGCTCTAGCAAATCTTGGTAGCCCGCAATGGCTACGCCAAGGCGGCGCTCTGGCTCGTCCACGCTGATGACCGGTGCCGTCAGGGAGTCAGGGTCGATGTTGCCGCGGGCAAAAATGCTGCGTGTGCGGCTGTAGGCGTACTGCAGGTATGGCGCGGTGTTGCCGTCGAAACTGAGCATTTGATCCCAGTCAAAGACATAGTCACTGGTGCGGTTCTTTGATAAGTCGGCGTATTTCACTGCGCCAATGCCAATGATTTCCGCGAGCCTCGCCAACTCGGCATCATCGATGTCAGGATTTTTCCCCTGTACGTCTCGATCAATTAGCAACTGATTAGCGCGATTGATGGCCTCGTCCAATAGGTCTGCCAGCTTAACCAGCTCACCTTGGCGAGTTTTGAAGGGCTTGTTGTCCTTACCCAGCATGGTGCCAAAAGGCATGTGAACCAGATCCACATTGGCATCACTAATGCCTGAAGCCAGCGCCACCGCAAATACCTGTTTGAAGTGCAGGGCCTGACGCGCGTCAACGAAGTAGAGTACCCGGTCGGCTTTGAAGCCGCCGATACGGCGCCGCAGGCAGGCAAGATCTGAGGTGGAGTAAAGGAAGCCACCGTCGGACTTTTGCACGATCACCGGTAGCGGGTCGCCGTTTTTGCTCTTGAATTCGTCAAGGAAAACGCATTGGGCGCCGTCGGATTCGGTGAGCAAGCCTTGGCTGGCGATGAAGTCCACGGTATTTTTCAAATCGTCGTTGTAGGAACTTTCCCCGTCCATGTCTGCATCGGTTAGACCGATGCCTAACCGCTCATACAGCTCTCGGCAATGAGACATGGAAATATCGATGAACTTCTGCCACTGCACTAGCATGTCAGGATCGCCGGACTGCAGTTCAACCACGGCTCGGCGACTGCGTTCCTGAAAGCCCGCATCGTCATCGAAACGCTGTTTTGCAGATCGATAAAATTGCTCTAAGTCCGCAAGTGAATCCGAGCTTGCCCCGGTCTCGTCCATGAAGGTAAGCAGCATGCCGAATTGGGTGCCCCAGTCGCCGACGTGATTTTGACGAATGACCTTGTGTCCTAGGGATTCCAGTACGCGAGCCACACAGTCGCCGATGATGGTGCTGCGTAGGTGCCCCACGTGCATTTCTTTGGCGAGGTTGGGGCCAGAGTAATCGACGACAACGCATTGAGGGTTGTCGCTGGGGGTAGGCGTGGTGCTAGCGGTAGCAATGAATTCTGGTGCTAGGGTGATGTTGATGAAGCCCGGTCCGGCGATGCTGAGATCTTTGGCGATACCCTTGAGGTCCACGGTGTCGATAACCTGCTGAGCGACCTCTTTGGGATTTAGGCCTCCGCGTTTGGCAGCGGCCATGACGCCATTACTTTGATAGTCCCCGAATTCGGGCCTACTGGCCGTTTGCAGCAGGGCATCGCCCTGCAGTCCAAGGCTGTCAAAGGCAGCCTCGATTCGCTCGGAGAGCAGTGAGCGGATGTTCATGGCAATGCTAACCCTGGCTGGCGACTAACCTTCTACGATGGTAACGCGGTCGGCTTGCACACCCTTATCGTGTTCAACAACGACGAAAGAAACCGCCTGGCCATCGCGCAACATGCCTCGTTGCCCCTCACTTTGGGGAACGACGCAGCGTTGGTGTACAAAAATCTCTTCGCCGGATTCCCGAACGATGAAGCCATAGCCCTTGGTGCGATTAAACCATTTGACGCTTCCCCGTTCCGCATCAGCTGGGGCGGGTTCAGGTACTGGGTCGGCTTGCTTTTCACGCTCAACGGCCTTGGGTTGAGGCTTGCTCTCGGTGGCACCGCGGTTGCCGTCGTTGTCTCGACGCTCTGGGCCATCTTCTTTTTTGCGTTCGGCAGACCCTCGACGATCATCCCGAGGCTTGTCGTCCCGATTTTGACGCCGGCCGTTTTCCCGGCCGCCTTCTTTAGCGCTATCTCTGCCGCCCTCTCGACCATTTTTCGCGGTGCTACCGCGTTTGTTGTCGTTACGTCGATCACCTCGGCGGTCATCGCGCTTGTCTCGACCTCGGCCTCGTCCGCGACCTCTGGAAGGTGCGTTACGCAGGGCAAGGCGAGCATTAATTAGGCCATTAATAACCAGCGCCGCGGTGGTCATAACCAGCAGGGCAAGGTGATGCTGGACGGTTAGCTGGTCATCGGCGAACAGCAGGACGTTGAGTTGAATAACAATAAAAGCAAGCAGAAGGGCGCTGGCTAGAGCGATGGTGAAGGTTCGCATGGGTAGAGGGGTGCCTTAAAAAAACCGGCATTCTACATGAATTCTTCCGCCGAGTGCTGGCACTGGTCAAATTGACCTGAGGAATTTACTGGGCTGTGACCGACAAAATAGTAATCGGCTGCTCAGGCACACCGGCCATGCCTTTGCGAAGGTGGGTATCGGTGAGTTCAATTCGTTCGACCGTGTCAAAACCGTCGATCACTCGAGCGAACACCGTGTAGCCCGGTTGGCCGGGTTTAGCGTCTAGGTAAAAATTGTCCCGGACGTTAATGAAGAACTGAGTGCTGGCAGAGTCTGGATCATCCAGTCTAGCCGCAGCCACACTGCCCCGTTTGTTGCGCAGGCCGTTGAAGGATTCGTTGGGCACGCTGATACCGCCGGTCTCCTTGTATTTGACGCCCACGTCGTATCCGCCGGCTTGAATCATGAAGTTGGGGATAACTCGATGGAATATCAGCCCGGTATAGAACTCTGCCTCCACCAGATTGAGAAAATTGGCCACATGTTTTGGTGCGAACTTGGACAGCAGCTCCAGTTCAATGTTTCCCTTGGTGGTCTCAATGACCACTGTCGGGTTCGTCGCATAGATCGGTTCAGACTCCAGCCGTGGCTGTTGGTCCGCGACGGCGACGGAGCTGAGGAACATGACGCCGCCGCTGAGCACCGTCAGCATCAAGGCCAATATCAGAGGTTGTGGGCGTGTCCTGCTCATGGGGTCAATATCTCGACGTAGCGTTTAATGGTCGGACCATAACCCGCCTGAAGTGCCTCGCACATAATGGCATGCCCGATGGACACCTCTTGCAGACCGGGCAAGGTCGCAAACAGCGGCAGGTTCTCTTGATCCAGGTCGTGACCGGCGTTGATGCCCAAGCCTGCTTCTGTCGCCGCCTTGGCCGCTGTACAAAACTCGTCAAAGCACGCCTGAGTTTGGGCGCCTGCGGCGCCCTGAGCCCAGAATGTTTCTGCATAAGGTCCGGTGTAGAACTCAATTCGATGAGCACCCAAGGAACGGGCTATTGCCATGTGGTCTGGTGTCGGGTCCATAAATAGGCTTACGCGACAGCCCATGGCCCCATAAGTTCGGATTTGTTCTTCAAGAGCTGGCTGAGGCTGGCTTAAATCCCAACCGTGATCTGATGTCAGTTGATCGTCGCTGTCGGGTACCAAGGTGACCTGATGGGGCTTTGTGGCTTCCACCAGTTGCTGAAATCCCGGATAGCCTTGGGTGGTTGGTCCGGCAAAGGGATTACCCTCAATGTTGTACTCAATGCTCGGATACTCGTCGGCCAATAGTTGCGCTAAGTCATAGACATCGTCAGGCCGGATATGCCGTTGGTCCGGGCGCGGATGAACGGTAATGCCCATGGCACCTTCGGCAATGGCCTGACGGGCAGCGTCGGTGACGCTCGGCCGGCCGCCATCTCGAGAATTCCGTAGCAGGGCGATTTTGTTCAAATTGACGCTGAGAGCGATCATGACGGGTTGTCACTGTTGGCCGCGGTGCTAGATGAGGGGTTGGACGCGGCGGGGGCTTGGTCTTCGGGGTCATCTTTCAAGGCACCGATGCTGACTAGGTAAGCCACCATGATGACGACGTAAAGGAGGTTCAGACCCAACAGGCCAAAGAGCTTGAAGGTTACCCAGGCATCCATGGAAAAGTTATTGACCACCCACAAGTTGATGAAGCCAGACAGCGCGAAGCCTATGGCCCAGCCATAGGTTAGCTTGGCCCAGACACCGTCCTCCAGCGTCATGGCGGCCCCCATCATTTTTTTCAGCAGCGAAACCTTGGCAAAAAGCTGCGCGCCAATTAATCCTAGAGCGATAGCCCAACTGACAATGCTCGGTTTCCATTGGATAAAGGTTTCGTCTCTGAGCACCAGGGTCATGCCGCCTAGGATCAGACTCACCCAAAATGTCACTTTAAGCTCGTTGCTGAGCGGGCGTTTTGTGAGCTTGTAGAAAGCGACTTGAGCTGTAATGGCCACCAGTAAAACTGCGGTAGCCAAGAAAACGTCCTTGGTTAAGAAATACACCGCCACAAAGGCGATAACGGCGAAGTATTCTAGAAATTGCTGCATGTAAAAACCGAAGTTAGGGTTGTCGCCGGCGGCGGTGCGCAAATAAACCCTCGTTGATAGTAGAGAACCGCTGTGTGAAGGCGCAGGATAGCGCAGGGATCGGCGGTTCGGGTAGCAAAAGTCGCTGGATTGCTCACCGATAACCTAAGGATCGACATCTCAGGAGAATCCGCGTAGCCGCTGAAAGTGGACAGCAAGTGGTCATCCTGTCAGCGCCAAGGAAATTGAAAGGATCCATCATGGCTCAACGTTTGGACGTACACCCCACCCACCCTCAAAAGCGCCTACTTGGTCTGGCGGCGAAGGCGTTGCATGCCGGTGAGCTGGTGATTTACCCCACCGAAACAAGTTATGCCATTGCCTGCCATATCGGTGATAAAAACGCCTTGGAGCGTCTGACCGCCTTACGAAAACTACCCAAGGATCACCAGTTCACGCTGATTTGCCGGGATCTGAGCGAGTTGGGTCAATATGCTCGAGTGGGTAACGGTGCCTATCGAATCATTAAGCGCAACACGCCGGGGCCTTTTACCTTTGTGCTGCCTGCGACCAAGGAGGTACCAAAAAGATTGGTTCATCCCAAGAAAAAGACTATTGGTTTGCGAGTGCCCGAGCACGCGGTGGCTCGTGAATTGCTGGAGGCCATGGGTGAACCGTTGTTGACCACGACTTTACGGGCCGCTGACGCGGCAGAAGATGAGGGGCCCATGTGGGATACCGACGACATTGTCCATCGACTGGGGAAGCAGGTCGGCTTGATATTGGACGCGGGCCAAGGTCAGCAGGAGATGTCGACGGTGGTCGATTTCACTGAGGATGAGCCCTACATTGCCCGTCAGGGCATCGGCGAGCTGCGTTAGGGGAATTAGATAGCCAATGGCGGGGTTCTGCAGCGGAAATCTCTGCCATCGTGCCGTCGTAGCCTCTATACTGGGTCTTCGTTTTACAGCAAGGATGCCGATTGAGCAGCAACGATTCTAGTCAACGCGTCGTGTCAGGAATGCGCCCCACCGGGCGGCTCCACCTTGGGCATTTGCACGGGGTGTTAAACAATTGGGTTCAGTTGCAGCACGAGTACGAGTGTTTTTTCTTCGTCGCTGATTACCATGCGCTGACGACCAACTACGAGCATTCAGAAACCATTGATCAGTTTTCTTTTGAGACGGTGGTCGACTGGCTGGCTGCCGGTGTGAACCCCGGGGCTGCGACCATATTCGTGCAAAGCAAAGTGCCAGAGCACGCCGAGCTGCACTTGATGCTGTCGATGATTGCGCCGCTGGCCTGGCTGGAGCGGGTGCCATCCTATAAAGACCAACAGCAGAAACTTCATGATCGTGACCTAGCCACCTACGGGTTTCTCGGTTATCCCCTGCTGCAAGCTGCCGACATCTTGATCTACCGCGCGGGCAGGGTGCCTGTGGGCGCCGATCAGGTTGCCCATGTGGAGCTGACCCGAGAAATCGCCAGACGCTTTAATCACGTTTATGGCCGAGAGCCAGGGTTCGAAGAACAGGCCGAGGCGGCGGTAAAGAAAATGGGTAAAAAGGCCGCACGGCTTTACGCGGATCTTCGGCGTGAATACCAAGAACGCGGCGACGCAGAAGCCTTAGACCGCGCCCGGGCGCTGCTAGGCGAGCAGCAGAATTTGTCTATCGGTGATACCGAGCGCCTGTTCGGATACTTGGAAGGCAGTGGTCGTATCATTTTGCCGGAACCCCAAGCACTGCTTTCCGAGCAGTCGAAAATGCCTGGCTTGGACGGCGAGAAGATGTCCAAGTCCTACAACAACACCATCGGTTTGCGTGAAGATCCCGCTTCGGTGACGGAAAAAATCCGGACCATGCAGACGGACCCAGCACGGGTGCGTCGTAACGATCCGGGGAATCCAGATCAGTGCCCGGTGTTTGCCCTGCATGAAGTGTACAGCGACGAAGACGTGAAGAGCTGGGCGACCGAGGGTTGTCGCACTGCGGGAATCGGCTGCGTGGACTGTAAAAAGCCCCTCACCGATGCGGTGAACCGGGAACAAGAGATTATCCGCCAGCGTGCCGTGCAGTTTGAGGAAGACCCTGACTTGGTGCACGCGGTGATTCAGGAAGGCTCCGAGAAAGCCCGGGCAGTGGCCCGAGAAACCATGGAAGAGGTCAAAGCAGCAGTGGGGATCGGCG
This sequence comes from Pseudomonadales bacterium, assembly GCA_029248675.1. Classification (GTDB taxonomy): domain Bacteria; phylum Pseudomonadota; class Gammaproteobacteria; order Pseudomonadales; family Azotimanducaceae; genus UBA4421. The sequence goes on from JAQWIX010000183.1 coordinate 16,467, forward strand.
GTCGATGATCCCAGGTTTTGACAGAACGGAGTGGCAGCATCATGGATAACGTTCAGGCGCCAACGAAGCTCAGCGCTGCCCGAGGAGTGAATCAAGAGACCATTGCCTTGGTGGCAGGCGAAGAGATTCAGCAGCTGCCCAAGGACTTGTATATTCCCCCGGAAGCGCTTGAGGTATTTCTTGAAACCTTTGAAGGTCCGCTGGATCTGCTTTTATACCTGATCCGCCGTCAGAACCTAGACATCCTGCAGGTTAAGGTCTCGGTGATTACCGCTCAGTACATGAGCTATATCGAGCTTATGCATGCCCTGCAGCTGGAATTGGCAGCAGAGTACCTGCTGATGGCCGCCATGTTGGCTGAGATTAAGTCGCGAATGCTGCTGCCGCGGCCGGAAGAATTTGAAGACGAAGATGACCCTAGATCCGAGCTGATTCGTCGTCTGCAGGAATACGAGCAAATCAAAACCGCTGCGGAAGATCTTGCTGAGCTGCCAAGAATTGAGCGCGATATCTTCGTGGCTGCGGCGAGCAAACCAAAGTTGGTACGCCAGCATGGCGAGCCGGATGTTGATCTGCGTGAGGTGCTGTTGTCCTTATCCCAGGTGCTGCGTCGGGCGGAGCTGTTCACGAAACACGAAGTGACCTTTGAACCGCTGTCAGTCCGCGACCGTATGGGGGATATTTTGTCCCGGGTAAATCAGCGCGACGGCTTCATCGGATTCAATGAGCTATTTACCGCTGAGGAAGGCCGGCTTGGGGTCGTGGTGACGTTTTTGGCCGTCATGGAACTGATTCGAGAGTCCTTGGTGGACTTTGTTCAAGCCGAGCCCTTCGCGCCGATTCATGTGCGGGTGGGTAAGAATGCGCAACTGGGTATCCGCGACACCATCGGCGCTGACCTACAATACGGTGGTCCGTCCCCAGACGGCGATGATGATGCCGACGATAATCAAACCTCAGACCCAACAACGGGACCGGAGAACAGCTGATGACCTCAGAGAGTGCGGATACGTCTGAGAACGTGGAAAAGCCTGAAAACGTGAGCCAAGGCGAGGCGGCTGTGGATCCCAAGGCGGAACAAGATCTACCTGTGGCCAGACAGGCTCTGAGCGATGAGCAGATCCAACAGATCATCGAGGCGGCACTGCTGGCGGCAGAAGGCCCGTTGACTGTGGACAATTTGTTTCGTTTGTTCGAGATCGGTGAGCTGGACGAGGAAGAGGGCCGCAAACAGATTCGGGCGGCCCTGCAAAGTTTGGAAGACGCCTGCGAAAACCGCGGCGTTGCACTGCAGAAAGTGGCTTCCGGGTATCGTTATCAAACCCGTCAAGATCTGAGCCGATGGGTCAGTCGGCTGTGGGAAGAAAAGCCCCCCCGTTATACCCGGGCCTTGCTGGAAACACTGGCGCTGGTGGCCTACAAGCAGCCGGTGACCCGAGGCGACATTGAACAGGTGCGCGGCGTTAGCGTTAGCCAAAATATCATGCGTACCCTGCTGGAACGCGACTGGATTCGGGTTGTTGGTCAGCGGGAAGCCCCGGGCCGGCCCTCGATGTATGGCACCACCAAGGCATTTTTGGATTACTTCAGCTTGAACAAACTGGACGATCTGCCGCCCATGGAAGAAATCAGGGCTATGATTGAACCGACCCTAGCCGCCGAGGGCGGCGTGGTCGTAAGCGATGAGGCAGGCAGTGCCCCGGACACTTCTGCAAGTGCAGACGCGGCCGAGGGCGGCTCAGAAGCGCCTCAGGATGAGCTCCCAGCGCAACAGCAGGCAGAACATCAAGGGGGGGATCATGAGGGGAATCAAGAGGGTCATCAGGAAGAGCAGGCCAGCGCTGAGGCGGTGGTCGCAGCTATCGATGAAGGGGACGACCCGGCTTCATCGCCGGATTCGGTGAATGAAGAAGCCAACAACTAATGAGTGCACCCCGAGAGCCAAGGCCTACGGCCACAGATTCCCAGAAACTTCAGAAAGTTATCGCCGCTAGCGGACGTGGTTCTCGCCGCCAAATCGAGGCTTGGATAGCTGCCGGTCGGGTGCAGGTCAATGGACGGTTAGCGCATCTGGGTCAGCGGGTGAACCCAAACGATGAAATTGCCGTGGACGGCGCGGTGATCGAAACGGGTGGTGCCCATGTGCCGCAAGTACTGGTGCTGAACAAAGCCGCCGGCTTGGTCTGCAGTAGGCGGGACCCAGAGGGACGCAACACCATCTTTGAGCAGTTGCCACGGTTGCAGGGCGGCCGATGGATAACCGTCGGACGCCTAGACATTCAAACCACCGGCCTGCTTTTAGTCACTAACGATGGCGCCTTGGCCCACCGAATGATGCACCCTTCTACGGGCTTAGACCGTGAGTACGCCGTGCGAGTGAATAAAAAGCTTGAGGATGCGGAAGTCCAACAGCTCATGGCGGGTGTGGAAATCGACGGCGAGGAAATGCGTTTCAGCGATGTGCGCTACTACAATGGCAGTGAGTCGAACTTTTGGTATCACGTGGCTCTGCTAGAAGGCCGCAATCGAGAAGTTCGTCGCTTATTCGATAGCGCGGGTTGTACCGTCAGCCGTTTGAAGCGTGTGCGCTACGGGCCGGTCATTCTGCCTTCTTGGCTGACCGTGGGACATTGGGCGTCCATGCATGGGGACGATTTAAAAACGCTATACAAAATGCTGGGGTTCACATTGCCCAAGGCTGCGTCGCAAAAGCTCAAACGCTCCAAGGTGGCGAAGACCAGCTGTTTGATTCCCTATCCCAAGCTGGAGAAGCAGCGCCGCTAGAGGGTCCGCAGCGTGCCAGCCCAATCTCGGCAGTCCACCTGCTGTCCGGTAGCAAATTCCGTAGCCGCGCCATCTTGATCGATGGGGTGCTGGAGTAGCAGATACAGTTCCATATGGGCTTCAGGGTTGGGCAAGGTCGTTGGATCTTCCAGCGGATAAGCTTCTTTGCGCATGGCAGTGCGCGTGCCGCCGGGGTTAACGCTAAAGACCTTGATGCGACCGGCCACCTCAGTCTCGTCAGCAAATACCTGGCTGAGACCTTCAAGGGCAAATTTGGAAGCCGCGTAGGCGCCCCAGTAAGCCCTGCCAACACGACCGACGCTGGAAGAGGTATGAATGACGCCGGCTCGCTGGCTGGCATCGAGCACATCAAACAACGTGTGATTGAGCAAAAAAGCTGCACTTACATTGGTTTGCATCACGCGCTGCCATTCATCAAATGGGTAATGGGCAATGGGGCCTTTAGGACCCAGTCGAGAGGCGTGATGGACCAAGCCGTCTAGCGCACCGAAGGTCTCTTCAATGGAGTTGGCCAAGTTGTCCGCAGTGGCGACATCCAGTTTTTCCAAGTCGCAGGGCACGATCACTGGCTGGGTTTGGGTGTGCGCGGTAATCCAATCGTTGACGGCTTCCAGCTTGTTGCGGGTGCGGCCGAGCAAAATAATGGTGGCACCAAAACAGGCGTAGGTTTTAGCAGTAGCCGCGCCAAGGCCGTCTCCGGCTCCGGTTACTAAGATCGTTTTCCCCGCCAGAGCATCCGGTGCAAAGGGGTGACGCCACTGGGTAGCGTGATCTGCAAGTTCTGGATAGTGACTTAAGTGTTCAACAAGGCTTTGGCTCATGGGTGTCCGTTAGCAAGTGTGGGTCGATGGCGTTACAGGGTGGCAGGCTTTTTCGCATGCACAATGTAGTTGGCCGTCGTATTGTTGTTCAGCGCCGCCTTGCGCGTTAGCGGGTTGTAGCTCATGCCACGAATTTCCTGCAATTCTAAACCGGCCTCTCGAATACCAGCGGCAAGTTCCGAGGGTTTGATGAACTTACTGTATTCATGGGTACCCCGCGGCAACATGTTGAGTACATATTCCGCACCCAGAATGAGTAGAACGTATGCCCGTGGGTCGCGGTTGATGGTGGAGAAAAACAGGTCGGCGCCGGGTTGGGCCAGTTGTGCACAGGCCTTAATGGTTTCGCCGTAATCTGTCACATGCTCCAACATTTCCAAACAGGTGACGGTGGTGAACTGCTCGGCATGGCCAAGGGCGAAATTCTCCGCCGTGCTGGCTTCGTAGCGGACATTCACATCGCTTTCCAAGGCGTGGAGCTTGGCTACGCCCAAGGCTTTTTCAGCCATGTCGATGCCCGTGGTCTCAAACCCTAATCGCGCGATGGACTCGGCTAAAATACCGCCGCCGCATCCAACATCTAGGGTAGGGCCTGCGGCTAGGTCGGCTTTTTCTTGGATATAGCTGAGTCGGCACGGATTGATGTCGTGAAGGGGTTTGAAGTCGCCATCGGTATCCCACCAGCGGTGAGCGAGGTCATTAAATTTTTCAATTTCTTCCGGATCGACGTTTTCGCCAGCGGTCATGTTTATCTCCGTATTTAGGAGGCGCAGTTAAATCACTGGCCGTCCAAATTACAAGTTAAAAGGGGTTGGGATGCAGCAGCGTCTCATATTTGGACTGCCCTCTGGAGAGCAATACTTCTGCTGAGAGGTTGTTCACAGATTGGGTGTCCTCCTGGCGCGCTCAGGGATCTTGGCGTTCTACTTGTGTTCATATTTGCTTCTTGTTCGGCCTCAGAGGGCGGGATGCCAAAACTCGATACATTGCTGCTACGAGTCAAGAATCCGGGACGACAAAACGCGTTTTATCGTCGGGTGTTCGGTATGTCGGAGCAGGGTTCAGAACGTCTGGGCTATGGTTCTCGCGAACTGGCCGTTCGGTTTCTGCAAGGCGACGAAGCTTATACGCCTCAACCATCAGATTTATTCTGGAAAATCACCATCTCGGTGCCAAATATTGAACTGGCATATGACCAGCTAAAAGCGAAGGGGGTAACAGTAGCTGAGCCGAGCCAATTCCGTGATGTTGGTTATTTGGCACAGGCTTATGACCCAGAAGGGTTCAACGTTGAGATTATTGAACCCTGGTTTAAGGGGCATCGTCCTAGGCCCACCGCTGACGCGAATTTGCTAGGGGGCGGGCCACACATTAGTTTGCTAACTCTGCGTGCATCGGATATCTCGACCTTGCAGCCGGAAATTCTTGAGGCTGGTATGAAGCCGTTGTCGGTACAGCCAGTAGAACCCTACGGATTCACACTATATTTCTACGCATTTACCGATGAGATGCCCCCCAAGCCTCAGCTCGAAGCTATCGAAAATCGCACTTGGGTATACCAGCGTCCTTACACAGTCTTAGAGATTCAGCACGTGGCCGAATTAAACTTTGATACGGAACCTAGCCACTTGGCGGCGGGGTATGTTGGCGCTGAGTTAAGTCAGTGCGACGGAGTGGTTCAAATCCCGCGTCTGAAAATACAGGGAGGTAGGTAGACATTGCTGCAATCGCTGGACCCGGTTAGGTTGCGCCTATGACCGCAGGACAGGCAATTAAGTATCCGCGTAGGCGATTAGTTAGAGGGCTGTTGCGGGGCATCAGCAGTGCGCTCATTCATACCCTGAGCAAGCTGGAATTGGTTGGAAGGGAGCATGTGCCGCTCACCGGTAAGGTGATTTTAGCAGCCAACCACTTTGACTTTGTCGATCCGGCCTTAGTCCTGTACGCCAGCCCCCGCATGGTGGAATTCATTGGTGGCGCCAATCGGCCTAATTCGCCGGGGTGGGCTCAACAAATCCCCAAGGCTTGGGGGTTTATTCCGGCCTACCGGGGCGGCTTCAGTCGCTCTACCTTTGATCTGTCCCTGTCCGTGCTGGAACAGGGTGGTGTGCTTGGGGTTTTCCCCGAGGGTGGTAGCTGGGCAAACCTGCTGCGGCCAGCCCGTCCGGGCCTGCCATTCATCGCAGAAAAAAGCGGGGCCAGTGTTGTTCCCGTAAGCATCAGCGGCGCAGAAAACGTGTTGGGCGGCCCGCGGCGTACGCTAGCCATTCGTTTTCATCCTTCAGTAGCGCCACCAACGATTGATAAGGGAAGTCCCCGTCGCGCCCAGCTGGATGCTTATGGTGAAAACATCATGTCGATGATCGCCAGTGGTTTGCCTGACGCTCAGCGGGGCAGGTTCTCGTCGGATCCAGATGCACGGGCAGCGGCGTTGGCAGTCTCCGATTTCCCCTTTCACGGCGAACACTTGCGCGGTGGTTAGTGGCGGTTACACCAGTTCACGATTGTCGACCCGAAGTTGGCCGGCTACCCATACGTGGGTCACCGCCTGATTACCGCGACCCCGGGTGAGCAGGCTGGGTAAGTCAACAGTGGTCTGTGCCGACGCGCTGCGTGGATCCAGTATGCGCAGATCCAAGGCGATAACATCGGCCAGTTTATTGGCTTTTAGCGTACCAATTTGCGTCTCTAGGCCCAGTGCGGTGGCGCTACCTCGGGTGGCTCGATTGATGCCGATCAGGCCCTGTTGCTCAATCCCACGAAAGCCGTCGGCGTAATAATTGAAAGCGTAGCTGCCAGTGCCTAGACCAACCGGTTGCTCGGTATGCATCCAATCCCAAGGGCGCATCTGTCCCGAGAAAGGGTGGTGACAGCGCACAAGAGCCACACGATATCGGTGCAATAGGGCCATGGCATCGTCATCGAGTGCGTTGACATGAACCGCCTGTAGGTTCGGTCCCAGCAGTCCGGCTCGCTCTAAAAGCGTCACGCCATCACAGCCGTGGCGCTCCTCAATGGCAAGGACATGGCCAGGGGTCGGATGCAGTAGGGCCTGTACCTGCAGATTCAGCTCCTCCGAGTACATGCCCACTTTTTGCAGGGTTTCGAAGCTGATTTGAGCAAGGTTCGGTAGGCCCAAAGCGATGCCGACGCTGGGGTGGTGGGCGTAGCCGTCGTGGAGGGCCAGGGCGCGCTCCAGCCCATCTTGGGCGCTTTGTGACCACGCATTGATCTCATCGGTAATGGGCACGCTGACTTGGGCGTGGATACCCGCTTCTTCAGCGGCTTTTGCCACCTGCTCTGGGTAAGGTGACATGTCGGCGCAAGTGGTTGTGCCTGCCAACAGCATCTCAGAAAAAGCCAGTCGAGCAGCGGCAGTGAGTTCATCCAGGGACATAGGCCCGGTTTCAGCCGCCGGATTCATTGATGGTGCGAAAACGTCCGACGCTAGGGTTTGCCCCCGGGTCGTGATGCCCAATGCGTGGGTTTGGGCGTTAATCAGTCCGGGCATAACCAAATGGTTGAGTAGGGCCAAGGTTTGCTGCGGGCGGTATCGCGCTTCAAGGGCCACTAGCGTGTCCACGGCGGCTATTTTTCTGCCGCTGATGGCAACGCCCCAGTTTAGGAGACAGTGGGCCTCTTCAGGGCTGCTGGAGGTCGTGTCGCCGCCGGCTAGCAGAGCCTTGGGCTGAATCAATAAATCGATGGGCGTCATGGCCCGAGTATAGCCGCGGAGGGTGCCTTCACAAATGCTTGGTTGTGTTCTGTGGCTGGGAGTATCTTAAGGCGGCGGTCAAAGGGCTAGCGCAGTCCGCCTTAAAACAGCGCGCGGCTTTAAAATAGCGTGTCGCTCAAAAACAGCGCGCCGCTGCAAAACAATGTGATGAGGCAATCCAATGGAAATCAACGCGGACTTTTCTGCTGTGGTGACAATTCACTCTGCTGAGCTGCCTTGGAGCCAGTCGCCTATGGCAGGAGTAGAACGACGCATGCTGGATCGTCTAGGGGATGAGGTGGCTAGGGCCACCAGTATTGTGCGTTACGCACCTGCCAGCGAGTTTTCGCCGCACACCCACGCCGGTGGCGAAGAATTCATCGTCCTGGAAGGCGTGTTTCAGGATGAGCATGGCGATTATCCGGCGGGCACCTATGTGCGGAACCCGCCTACCACGGCGCACCAGCCGAGATCCGCAATTGGCTGCACAATTTTCGTCAAGCTTTGGCAGTTTGATATGGCGGATCGGCTGCAGTTCCGCAAAACCATGGCCGATGAGCTGGGGCCACCGGTTGACGGTGTGGCTACCGGGCTGCTGCATCAAGATGAACGCGAGACGGTGATTTATTTCAAGCTGGATGCCGATGCTGCGCTGGAGAAGGCTGCGGTGGGCGGCCTGGAGATGCTGGTGATAGACGGTACCGTGGTTGTAGCTGGCGAGCAGCTGGTGAAAAACGACTGGCTGCGACTGCCTGATGGGGCGAGTTTTCGTGCAGTGGCTAAAAACGGCGGCGCCAAACTTTGGATTAAGTCCGGTCACCTGCTGCACGTCCAGCGACCATCTCGACAGTGACGTTCCAAGCCCTTCAATATGTCCCAGAGCGTGTACCGGATTTTCGTTCTTTTTATCCCTTCATAGGGCACGAAATTAAGCCCTAGAACCGGGTCGGATTGGGGCCTATTTATGGCCCTTCTGAGTCCCCGATGTGGTAAGATAGGGAATATTTTCGTTGGTCGCAAACGCGCTATTTATGTCAGAAGTTACCCCTCCAGATCCCCAAGATATTCACCCAGTAAATATTGAGGACGAGCTGCGGCAGTCCTACCTCGATTACGCCATGAGCGTCATCGTTGGGCGGGCTTTGCCCGACGTTCGCGATGGTTTGAAGCCAGTGCATAAACGTGTGCTCTTCGCCATGAATGAGCTGAACAATACCTACAACCGGCCCTACGTGAAGTCTGCCCGAGTGGTCGGGGATGTGATTGGTAAATACCACCCTCACGGGGATACCGCGGTTTACGACACCGTAGTGCGGATGGCCCAAGACTTTTCCATGCGCTACCTGCTCGTGGATGGTCAGGGTAACTTTGGCTCCATTGATGCCGATCCGCCGGCTGCCATGCGTTACACCGAGGTGCGCATGGCGAAGATGGCCTCAGAACTTCTGGCAGACCTAGACAAGGACACCGTGGAGTTCGTTAACAACTACGACGACTCCCTGACCATGCCCGAAGTGTTGCCGACGCGGGTGCCCAACCTGCTGGTGAATGGCAGTTCAGGTATTGCCGTTGGCATGGCCACCAACATTCCGCCCCACAACCTCACCGAGGTGGTGAACGCCTGTTTGGCGGTGCTAGAAGATGCAGAAATCTCCATCGACGATCTGATGGAACACATTCAAGGTCCCGATTTTCCAACTGGCGGTATCATCAATGGCCGGGCTGGCATTGTGCAGGCTTATCGCACGGGTCGTGGGCGGATTTATGTGCGCGGTCGCGCCGAGGTGGAAACCGACGCCAAGGGCCGGGAAAAGATTATTATCACCGAGATTCCTTTTCAGCTGAACAAGGCCCGGCTGATCGAGAAAATCGCCGAGTTGGTAAAAGAAAAACGTATCGAAGGCATTAGCGAGCTCCGCGATGAATCGGATAAAGACGGTTTGCGCGTGGTTATCGAAGTGCGCCGTGGTGAATCCGGTGAAGTGATTCTGAATAACCTATATACCCAAACTCAGCTGCAAAGCGTTTTTGGCATCAACTGCGTGGCCTTGGTTCAGGGGCAGCCCAAGCTGCTGAACTTGAAGCAAATGGTGCAGGCATTTTTGCAGCACCGTCAGGAAGTAGTGACTCGCCGCACCCTTTACCTGCTGCGTCGTGCGCGCCAGCGTGGCCACATTCTTGAAGGTCAGGCCGTAGCCCTTGCCAACATTGATGCGGTTATTGAGCTCATCAAGAAATCACCGTCGGCGGCGGATGCGCGGGTGGCTCTGATAGAGCGCCGCTGGGAGGCCAAGGCGCTATTTGAGCTGCTGGATCGTGTTGGCAGCGATGCTTGCCGGCCCGAGGGTTTGTCCGAGGATTTCGGCTTTGTAGAAGAGCGCTATCGACTCACCGAAGAGCAAGCCCAGGCCATTTTGGAAATTCGTCTGCACCGTTTGACTGCCATGGAGCAGGACAAGCTGATGGAAGATTACCAAGGTGTGCTGGATGAGATTGCCGATCTGCTGGATATTTTGGGTTCCCACGAACGCCTGACGTCAGTGGTGCGTGGCGAGCTGGAAGAAATTCGAGAAACCTACGGCGATGAGCGGCGTACGGATATTGTCAGCAGTCAGCTGGATCTGTCCGATGAAGATCTGATCAACGAAGAAGATTTGGTGGTAACCATCTCTCATCAGGGTTACGCGAAGACTCAGCCTCTGGATACCTATCAGGCCCAGCGCCGGGGTGGCCGGGGTAAGGCCGCTACCGCGGTGAAAGACGAAGACTTCGTCGAGCATATGGTGGTGGCTCACTCCCACGATACGCTGCTGTGCTTTTCCAACTTGGGCAAAGTGTACTGGTTGCGAGTATTTGGTATTCCTCAAGGCAGTCGGGGCGCCAAGGGCCGGCCCATGGTTAATTTGCTGCCGCTAGACAGTGCAGAGCGCATCACTGCCGTGCTGCCGATCAAGGAATACGCCAGCGATCACTTCGTCTTTATGGCCACGGCCAATGGTACGGTGAAGAAGACGCCGCTGGAGCAGTTTTCCCGCCCCAGAAACAACGGTCTGATTGCCCTCGATCTTGAAGACGACAACACCTTGGTTGGTGCGGCCATCACCAACGGTAGTCGGGATATATTGCTATGCGCCAGTTCGGGTAAAGCGACTCGCTTTAAAGAGTCGGATGTGCGTGCCATGGGACGAAGCGCCAAGGGAGTCAGGGGCATTAAGCTACCGGCGGGTCACAGTCTGATTTCCTTGATCATCCCAGCGGACAAGGGCTACCTGTTGACGGCCAGTGAAAACGGCTACGGTAAGCGTACCTCCTTGGAAGAGTTCCCGTTGCGTGGTCGCGGCGCTCAGGGCGTTATCGCCATGCAAACCAGTGATCGCAACGGCGCTCTGGTTGGCGCCGTGCAGATTTTCGACGGCGATGAACTCATGCTGATCTCAAATATGGGCACCTTGGTGCGAACCAAGGGGGATGAGGTGTCGCTGTTGGGACGAAACACCCAAGGCGTTCGTCTGATCAAGCTTCGCGAAGAAGAAAAGCTCAACAGCGTCAGCCGCATTGAAGAGCAAGAAGAAACCCCGTCGGAAGACGAAGATGGCGCCAACACCGGCGACACTGAGTAAGGAGCGTTCGAGCGCGAATACGCGCTCGAGTTTGAGGGTGAGGGTGCACGTTTTTTTGGCCACTAACTGGAGTAGTAAGACCCATGGCAAGAACCCATAACTTTTCCGCTGGCCCGGCAGCATTACCCACAGAAGTGTTGGCTCAAGCCAGCGCTGAGATGCTGGATTACCAAGGCAGCGGCATGTCGGTGATGGAAATGAGCCATCGCAGCAAGACCTTCGTGGATATCGCAGCTCAAGCCGAGCAGGATTTACGCGACTTGTTTGCCATATCCGACGATTACCATGTGCTGTTCCTGCAGGGCGGGGCCACCGGACAGTTCGCCGGTATTCCCATGAATCTGACCCGGGACGATGACACCATGGACTTCATCGATACCGGTGCGTGGTCCAAAAAAGCCATCAAGGAAGCCGGAAAGTACTGCAAGGTGAATGTGGCGGCGTCCAGCAGTGACACGAACTACGACCACATCCCGGCATCGGCGGAATGGCAGCTCAGCGATAACGCGACGCTGCTGCATGTTTGCTCCAACGAAACCATTGGCGGGGTGCAGTTCAAGGAATTTCCCAAGCATAAGACCTTGGTCGCAGACATGTCATCGGACATTTTGTCTCGTCCGGTGAATGTAGATGACTTCGGTCTAATCTACGCGGGAGCACAAAAGAACATCGGTCCGGCTGGTTTGACCGTGATTATCGTGCGCAAAGATCTGTGCGGCTCGGCCCGCGGGATTACGCCAACTTTTTTGGATTACGCGGTGCAGGCGGATGCAGAATCCATGTCCAATACTCCGCCAACCTATGCGTGGTATCTGGCTGGCTTAGTATTTAAGTGGGTGAAAGCCCATGGTGGCTTAGCGGGTATGGCAGAGCAAAATCAGGCAAAGGCCGATCTGCTTTATAACGCCATTGATGCCAGCAACTTCTACACTGCGCCAGTCGCCATGCAGGATCGCAGCGTCATGAACGTGCCCTTCACCTTGGCCGATAGCGCCCTTGATGCCGACTTTTTGGCTCAGGCGGAAGCGCGGGGTATGTTCAACTTGAAAGGACACCGTAGCGTGGGCGGCATGCGTGCCAGCATTTACAACGCCGTGCCCATGGCATCGGTAGAGGCATTGGTAACTTTCATGAGCGAATTTGAAAATGAGCGCGGATGATGATCTGTTAAAACCCCTTCGTGAGCGCATTGATGCGCTGGATGGGCAGCTGCTAACCCTGCTGAACGAACGTGCCCAGTGCGCCCTAGAAGTAGGGAAAATCAAAGAACAGCAACCGGTGGATCCCGATCAACCGGATACCGTGTTCTATCGGCCGGAGCGGGTTGCTCAGATCACACAGCGTTTGACGGCAGAGAATTCTGGGCCGCTATCCGACGCCGATGTTGAATTGCTATTTCGAGAAATCACCGCCTGCTGTTTAGGGCTAGAAACGCCGATGAGCGTGGCCTACTTCGGCCCTCAAGGCACCTATACCGAAGCGGCCACCATCAAGCAATTTGGGCACTTTGTTCAGACCTCGCCCATGGCATCCATTGACGAGGTGTTCCGGGAAGTTGAGGCCGGTGGTTGTCATTACGGTGTCGTGCCGGTTGAGAACTCCACCGAGGGCATGGTCAATCACACCCTAGACTGCTTGTTGGGTACAACGTTACGGGTGTGCGCGGAAGTCGTGCTGCCCATCCACCATGCCCTGATGCGCTCGCAAAGCGCCGGGGCCGACCAGCCAGTGACGGCCATCGTCTCGCACGCGCAAAGCCTAGCTCAGTGTCGCGCCTGGCTGGATCAACATTATCCCGGAGTGCCTCGAACCGCCGTTGCCAGCAACGCCGAGGCGGCCAAGCAAGCAGCGGCGAATCCGGCTTTGTTGGCCGTAGCCGGCGAAACTGCAGCTGAGCGTTACGAGCTGCGAGTACTGGCTACCCGAATTGAAGACAACCCCCATAACAAAACCCGGTTCTTGGTCCTGGGTAAGCAATATGTGGGTCCCAGTGGGGACGATAAAACCTCCATTTTGGTGTCTGTGAAAAACGAACCCGGTGCCTTGCTGAGGGTGTTGGCCCCCTTTGAGGCCAATCAAATCGGCTTAACACGAATCGAGACCCGGCCAGCCCGTTCCGGCGATTGGTCCTATGTCTTTTTTATCGACTTTGACGGACATCAGTCTCAGCCTGGGGCGGAAGCCGCTCTGCAGGCTGTGAAAGAGGTTGCCCTCGAAGTGCGAGTCTTAGGGTCCTATCCCAAGGCCACAGAGCAGGAGTAGTTGTGGAACAACATCGATCCATTAATCCACGTATAGCCGCGCTAAACCCATACAAACCCGGCAAGCCTGTTGACGAAGTCGCCCGCGAACTTGGGATTAACGACATCGTTAAGCTGGCCAGCAACGAAAATCCTCGGGGTCCCGGTGAAAAAGTTCAGCAAGCAATAGCCGATGCCAGCAAGGAGCTGTCGCGCTATCCCGACGGCGGTGGCTTCGTGCTGAAGGCAAGGCTGGCAGAAAAGATCGGATTAGATCCGGCCCAGCTGACCTTGGGTAATGGTTCCAATGACGTGTTGGATCTGATCGCACGGGTGGTTTTGGAACCCGGTGCCCAGGCCATTGTGGCCGAGCACAGCTTCGTGGTGTATCGGTTAGCAGTTACCTGCTGCGGTGGTGATTTGGTGACGGTTCCGGCAAAAGCCTACGGCGCAGATTTACCCGCCATGTTGGATGCGGTGACGGATCAAACGCGACTGGTTTTTATCGCCAACCCTAACAATCCAACGGGGACGCGCACGCCGGACTCTGAGCTGTTGCCGTTTTTGGAAGCCTTGCCTGAGCATGTCTGGGTGGTGCTGGACGAGGCGTACTTAGAATACGCAGACGCCGATGATCATCCGAACGGCGCGTCGCTGCTTGGCCGCTTTCCAAATCTTATCGTCACCCGCACCTTCTCCAAGGTGTATGGCCTCGCCGCCGTGCGCTTCGGCTACGGGGCGTCCAGTCCGGAGTTTGCGGATCTGTTGAACAGAGCGCGACAGCCTTTCAATGTGAACGCATTGGCCATGGCGGCGTCCCTTGCAGCGTTGGACGATGACGATTACGTCAACGAGAGTGTTGTGCTAAATCGGGCAGGCATGGCCCAAATGACTCAGGGACTTAGCGCTCTGGGCTACGACTACATTCCTTCAGCGGGGAACTTTGTGGCCTTTGATTGCGGCGAACCCGGAGACGCCTTGTTTCAGCGAATGTTGAAAGAGGGGGTTATCGTGCGTGCCATTGCCGAATACGGTCTGCCGAATCATGTGCGGGTCAGCATTGGTCTAGCGGCAGAAAATGAGCGTTTTTTAAGCGTTTTGGCTCAGGTCGGCGCTAGGTCGAAAGCAAATACCGAATCGTGAACACGCGCACCGACAAACCAGCCACATTGGCCATTGTCGGCGTTGGTCTGATTGGTGGGTCTATCGGCAAAGCCGTTAAAGAAAGAAATCTAGCCCACCGAGTGGTGGGCATCGAAGCCCATACAGAGTCCGCCCAATGGGCCTTGGACAATGGGCTACTGGATGCTGTCAGTGACCGGGTACCCGAGGATGCGGACTTGATCGCCCTGTGCGTCCCCAGTGATTTGGTGGCGTCTTGGGTCATGGATCTGGCGGACCATCCGGGGCTGGTTTTTGATGTGGGCAGTGTCAAAGGTCCAATTATCGAAGCGATTCAAGAGCACGGTTCTGTACCCGAGAGATTTGTGCCCTGTCATCCCATCAGCGGCTCGGAAAAAAGTGGTCCCCAGGCGGCGGATGGGTCGCTGTTTGATGGCTGTACGGTGGTTATAACGCCGCTGGAACACACCTCGGATCTGGCTCAGCAAGCCTGTGCCGATTTTTGGCAGGCCTTAGGCGCCAATACCATGACCCTTGGGTTCGTTGACCACGATGCGGCCTTGGCAGTCACCAGCCACCTGCCACACCTGCTGGCCTTTGCCTTTATGGAGCAAGTAGAGGAGTCGCACTTGGCGTTAACCGGTGGTGGTTTTCGGGACTTCACCCGCATTGCTGCGGCTAATCCGGAACTGTGGTGGCGTATTATGCGATTGAACCGTGGTGCCCTCGCTCAAGCCTTGGAACAGTATTCCCAAAACCTTAAGAGCTTGGCTGCTGCCATCGACACCGATGATGAAGCGCAGGGCTTGGCGCTAATACGTGCGGCGGCGGCTAAGCGTCAGGCCGCGGACAAAGCCGAGAACTAAGGCAAGGCCGTGATGAAATCAGATGGCATCGCCGTTATTCCTGTAGTCACCATTGATGGCCCTAGTGGTGCCGGAAAAGGCACGGTGGCCAGTTTGGTTGCCGATGCCAAGGGGTGGCACCTGCTGGACAGTGGAGCCCTGTACCGCATCATCGCCGTGGCAGGGTTGGCTAAAGGAATTGATTTGGCTGATGAGGCGTCGTTAGTCGCCCTCAGCGAACAGCTCGACATTGTTTTTGCTGATGGCAAAGTCACGGTCGATGGCGCCGACTTAACCGATGGAATTCGTACCGAGGAAGCGGGTAATAGCGCCTCTCAGGTAGCGGCTTTACCGCCGGTTCGTGGGGCCATCCTGACGCTGCAACAGAGCTTTCGAAAGGCACCGGGATTGGTGGCTGATGGGCGCGATATGGGAACCGTGGTATTTCCCGATGCGCCGGTAAAGGTCTTTCTTGATGCCTCGGCGGAAGCCCGAGCAGAACGACGCTATAACCAGTTGAAAAACAAAGGTTTGGGTGTTAATTTGCGCGCCCTTCTCGAGCAGATCCAAGAACGTGATGCGCGGGATAGAAATCGTGCAGTAGCGCCGCTCAAACCAGCGGAAGACGCGCTAATTATTGACAGTACCCACATGTCTATTGACGAGGTGGTGGCAACGGTAATAGCGCAACTTTCGATTAAGTAAGTTTGGGTAACGGTTAGGTGCAAGCGGTCTGGGTGAGGCAATCTCATCGAGTACAAAAGCTTGCAAAGAACTGGGCTTGGAAACAAATCCCTCTGCATTAACGTTAACTAACCAACGGAGAGTTCCGCCGTTTGGCTGGCTCGCGCTTACGCTCTGAGCTACCTCGGCAGACCAACACTATGAGCGAATCATTTGCCGACCTATTTGAAGAAAGCCTAAACACCATCGAGATGGCACCAGGGTCCATCGTAACCGGCACGGTGGTAGATATTGACGACGACTGGGTTGTCGTACACGCAGGACTGAAGTCCGAAGGGGTTATCCCAAAGAATCAATTTCTCAACGAAGAGGGTGTTTGCACGCTGACCATTGGCGACCAAGTGAAGGTTGCGATGGAAGTGGTAGACGACGGCTTCGGTGAAACACGTTTATCCCGTGAAAAGGCCCGTCGCGCTGAAAGCTGGGAAAAGCTGGAAGAAGCCAGCGAGCAAGGCGAAGTGGTCATTGGCATCATCAATGGCAAGGTCAAGGGCGGTTTTACAGTGGATGTGAACGACATCCGCGCGTTTTTGCCCGGTTCCTTGGTGGACATTCGCCCACTGCGCGAAACCGCGCACCTAGAAGGCAAGCCGCTTGAATTTAAAGTGATCAAGCTGGACCAAAAGCGCAACAACGTCGTGGTATCACGACGAGCGGTTCTGGAAGAAGAGAACAGCCATGAGCGCGAAGAGTTGTTGGCCTCCATGCAAGAAGGTCAGGACGTTAAGGGTATTGTGAAGAATCTGACCGATTACGGTGCCTTCGTAGACCTTGGCGGCGTTGACGGCCTGCTGCACATCACCGATATGGCTTGGAAGCGTATTCGTCATCCGAGCGAAATGGTCAATGTTGGTGACGAAGTGGACGTTCGTATTCTTAAGTTCGACCGTGAGAAGAACCGCGTAAGCTTGGGTATGAAGCAACTGGGTGATGATCCGTGGGCAGATATCGTACGTCGCTACCCCGAGGGTGCTCGGGTTATGGCCACCGTCACCAACCTCACCGATTACGGCTGCTTTGCTGAAATCGAGGAAGGTGTTGAAGGCTTAGTACACGTTTCCGAAATGGACTGGACTAACAAGAACATCCACCCATCCAAGGTTGTTTCTGTGGGCGACGAGACCGAAGTTATGGTTCTCGATATCGATCAGGAACGCCGACGCATTTCTTTGGGTATCAAGCAGTGCCGACCCAACCCTTGGGAGTCCTTCAGTATTGCCCACGCCAAGAGCGATACCATTACCGGTACGATCAAGTCGATCACCGACTTTGGAATCTTCATTGGTTTGGAAGGCGGCATCGATGGCTTGGTGCACTTGTCTGATATTTCTTGGAACGAGCCAGGCGAAACCGCGGTACGCCGTTATTCCAAGGGTGAGCAGATCGAAACCATCATCCTATCTGTTGATCCTGAGCGCGAGCGCATCTCCTTGGGCATCAAGCAGATGGAAAAAGACCCCTTCTCAGATTACGCAGCAGAGCACGATCGCGGCGATATCGTGAAAGGTACGGTGACCGAAGTGCAGCCTAAGGAAGCCATTATCGAGCTTTCCGAAGATGTAACCGGATTGCTCAAGGCCGTTGAAATCAGCATTGACCGGGTGGAAGACGCTCGCAACGTGTTGAAGGAAGGCGAAGAGCTTGAAGTGAAGATCATCAACATGGATCGTAAGAATCGCACCATCGGCTTGTCCATTAAGGCCAAGGATATGGAAGAGGAGCGACAAGCGGTTAAGGATCACCAGAAGCAGGAGAGCGATCGCTCTGGTCCTGCGACCCTTGGTGATTTGATCAAAGCACAGATGAACAAGCCGGAAGACGACTAGGCCTAGCCTAGTCAGAGACCGACGCTTTAATTTGTAGCGAACCGAGCGGAACCCGATGAAGGAAACGAGCATGACAAAGTCCGAGCTGATCGACCGTATGGTCGAGGCTCAGGCTCATGCCGGTGGGCTTCAGCTCACGAGTAAGGACGTTGAACTGGCGGTGAAAACCATGCTGGAACAAATGTCAGGAGCCCTAGCATCGGGTGGGCGCATCGAAATACGGGGGTTTGGCAGTTTTTCGCTGCACTACAGAGCCCCCCGTATTGGCCGTAACCCAAAGACCGGCGAGTCCGTGGGCTTGGCCGGCAAGCACGTACCCCACTTCAAACCTGGCAAAGAGTTGCGAGACCGAGTCAACGCAGCCCTTGAGCGCAGTCAGGGAAATCCAGAAGAATCCTAATGGCAGTCCTCTGCGGAGATTATCGTGTCTTGGCTTAAGTCGCTTTTTTTCTTCTGTCTTTTACTTCTTGTCTTTCTATTTGCCGCGTTGGCGGTCAATCAGCAACAAGTCGCGTTAAGTTTTGTCAGTTGGCAGACCCCGTTTACCTTGAGCATTTTCTGGTGGCTGCTTATGGCCCTGGTGCTTGGGATAGTGTTGGGGTGGTTTTATAACCTAGTTCGACACCTACCCCTACGCATGCAAGTGCGCAAGCTCAAGAAAGCCTTGGCTGCGGCGGAGCAGGCCTTAGAGAAAAACCCGCCGCAAGCTACGAACGTACAAAAAGGCATCGGCCAGGCGGACCCGAGCGACTAGCACGAGCCTACCCAGCAAGCAGTTATTACGGGCAGGGCAGTGCGACCCTTGCGCTATCGACGCTGATATCACACCACTAGGGTTGTATCTCCACTACAACAGGAGATTGCAATGGACCTTTCCTCGACTCAAAAACCACCCCAAACAGTCGATCAAACAATTGATCAAACAGCGCTGGCGCCCAGGTGGCGACTGCCACTTTCGCGGTTTCTCCTAATGGCTCTGGGCTGTATGTCCTTCACGGGATGGACGAATGCGGATACCGGCAATGCGACGGATGCTCAACAGTATTTCGCAAGCAAGAGCGTGGGCGGTGTCTCAAATCAGGCGGGCGGGTCTATTGTCCCTGGTACCGTCGATCTCAATACAGCGACGGCTGAGGAACTGGCCGCTGCCCTGAAAGGTGTTGGGTTGTCCAAGGCCAAGGCCATCGTGCGTTATCGTACTGAGATTGGGCCTTTTCGCGATGTTCAGGAGCTCGAAGAAGTGAAGGGCATTGGGCCTAGGACCGTAGCCCGCAATAAAAGCCGTATCACCTTGAGCAAGGCCAAACGATAACCGTTAACAATGGGTAGAGTTGGCATCTTTCTGCATCGGTGATGGAAGGTGGTTTGTTTCGTCGCTGGCTCACGGTAATAATGAGGCTCAAGTTGGGAGTAGGAATCAAAAGGATTCCAAGAGGAGGCCAACTTGAGTGGAGATAACAGGCTCAGCGGAGATAACAGGCCGAGCAGCGATAACCGAGGGAGCGAAGAGAAGGCGATGAGTGCTATCTGGAGTCCGATGTGCGAGCGATTTGGTATCGATAGTCCAATATTTGGCTTTGCTCATGATGTGGAAACCGTTGCGGCTATCACCAATGCCGGTGGCTTCGGGGTTTATGGCGCAACTCGTCGATTCCCCCATGAGATTACCCAAGAGCTGGCGCATATTCGTCAGCTCGTGGGCAATCGCCCCTTTGGTGTTGATCTCGTGCTGCCGCCGGGAATGCCAGAACATAATTCTCGTGAGGCCATTGAGGCAGAAATTCCCGAGGAGCATCGTGCTTTCGTCGATGAGCTAATTCAGCGCCACCACGTACCCAAAGCTACTAAGCCCGGTATGCGCACACGCCTTATACGCTCAAAAGAAATTGAACAAGAGCAGTTGCGCGCGGTTATGGAAAGCGATGTAGATATGCTGGCTTGCGGCATTGGCGCGCCGGCCGATGTGGTTGGCGAAGCAAAAGAACGCGGTAAATGTACTTTGGCCTTGATAGGTAGCCCACATCATGTGCCTAAGGCGATAGCCGCAGGAGTAGTGGTGATTGTGGCCCAAGGCTACGATGCCGGAGCCCATACGGGTCCCATTGGAACCTATTCTTTAGTGCCGCAAATTGTCGACGCCGCTGGAGACATTCCTGTTTTGGCAGCAGGTGGGGTGGCAACGGGCCGGCACATAGCCGCGGCTTTGGCCATGGGCGCTCAAGGCGTGTGGCTTGGTACCGCATGGCTGTTGTCTTCAGAACACCAAGGCGATATGCACCCGGTTAACCGGGATAAGCTGATTCAAGCTGGCAGCGCAGACACGGTGATCACGCGATCCGAAAGCGGCAAGCCCTTCCGTCAGGTACGAACTGGCTGGAGCCAAGCTTGGGAAGCCGAGGGTGCGCCGGCACCGTTGAAAATGCCCTATCAAGATGTGCTGGTCGGGGATCTGCTCGGTGCGATAGAAGAGCACGACATCGAGCCCTTGATTCACTCAGGGGCCGGCCAAAGCATTGCTTACTTCAATGATGTGAAGCCGGTTGCAGAGATCATGGCCCAACTGATCGATGAAACAGCCCAAGCGCTTCGTCACCAGACGCGCCATCTTCGCAATGAACCGGGATAGGGGCATATGAAAAGTCTTAGGCCGTCGGTTAGGTACTTTGTGCTCGGGTTGCTGGGCACGTTTGCAATGGGGTGCGCCAACCTCGAGTTAGCGTCTGCACCAACCACAGTGGTGCCCTTGTCCGGGGTGTGGTTGGTGGACAACACATCCTCAGACGATATCGCCGAGGCAATGCGCCCAGATAAGCGGCCGCTGAGCAAAAATCGGTTGTCCACGCGTTCGGAAATTGAGCGTATTCGTCGTGGTTCAGGCCTGGCCATCGTTGCAGATGGCTTTCAGGTTTTAGAGGCCAATAGAATCGAGATTGAGCTTGGCGACGATTCCATGGGTGTCCAGCATCTTCCCGGCGTCTATCGGGACGTTAGCTGGGGCCTCAAAGACAGAGGGATTTGGCGGGTTCAAGCAGGGTGGGAAGAGGACGCGTTAGTCATCGCCTCAAAAACCAGCGGCATTGATGTGCTGGAGCGTTACCAACTTGTGAATGAAAATCGGCTGGTGGTTCGGTTGGATATTAAAGCGGACGGAAATAAACGTTCCATACTCCGAGCCTTCAGGCGACTGCAATGAAAGACCGCCGCTCTAGGGAATTCCTTGAGCAATTGCCTAAGCCAGAGTATTGCAATTGGAAGGGCAGACATTAAACTACGCGCTCTCCTGTATGACCTCATGGGTCCTACACGACTACTCCGCCTTAGCTCAGTTGGTAGAGCAAATGACTGTTAATCATTGGGTCGCTGGTTCGAGCCCAGCAGGCGGAGCCATCTTTTGGTGCATTGATAATCTCGATGCCCGGCCGATAAGTGGAGCCTCAGCTTAATAGGGCTGCGCTTGAAAGGATCATTTCTGGAAACGGCGTGACGCCATGACGTCGAGGGAATCGGGTCTGCGCGGCTCTAGACAGAGAGTAGGAAACCGCCGTAAACCCACCCGGTTCACAAAAGCCCTCTTTAATCAGTCTCTATCAAAAACCCTGTTACGCAAGTCATTGTCAAAAAAGCTCTGAAACGACAGCCTCCTCGGTCGGGCGATGCCAGCTTTTCCAGGTGGATGACCCTATTCTATGACCACACCGCACTCTCGAAGTTCTTTAATGCGCTCCGGGGGCAGGCGCTTGCCAATTCGCTTCTGGCCGTGCAGCCAACTCCCTAGACGAAAATTGTTGCTGCTGACATAGGTGATTGGGACATTGGCGTCTCCATGGAGTTTTCTATAACCCCTGAGTTGCTTGATCCCCTTTTCCCACTGAGGATCACGTTTTTTCCAAAACATATGATCGTCTTCGCGCGCACTAACATGGTGCATTAAAGCCTTTTAGTCATCTCGTTAGACTTAGTCAACTATTAATTAGCGGTTTGATTGAGGGTATGTTGGCGATTCAGCCGTGCTCTGTCCTTGGTCGGAGCACCGGGGTTCAAAATCTCAATTTGTGTCTTTGGACGGAATTAGGTCGCAGCAGGCTTCGTCGAGCCGTTTGACCCAGATACACTAGTGGTCGCGATTGGGCTGCAGGGAAGGAGAGGGAACGTTGAAGATCAATATAGCTGGGGCGGGTATCGGCGGCTTGGCAACAGCCCTTGCTTTGCACCAAGCCGGGCATGATGTTCGAGTTTTCGAGGCCGTTGACGAGCTGCAACCTTTGGGCGTCGGCATTAATCTGCTTCCTCAGGCGGCCCACGTGTTGGCGAAGCTGGGTGCGCTGGAGGCATTGTTGGGTCAAGGCGTTGCCACGAAGGAACTCAGCTACTTTAACGTCCATGGGCAACGCATTTGGACGGAACCCAGAGGTTTGTTTGCGGGTTTCGATGCCCCGCAGCTCTCGATTTCACGGGGCACCCTTCAGATGACCTTGCTGGACTTGGTCTGTCGGCGCCTGGGATCGGAGACCGTCGTTACGGATCACCGCCTATCGTCTTTTGCCCAAGATGAAGTTCGGGCCACCGCCACTTTTGTCACCCGGGACGGTTCCACGCGCCGTGAGACATCTGATTTGCTGATTTGTGCCGATGGAATACATTCAACCGCCCGGCATCAGATGTATCCGGACGAGGGCGATCCGATTTATTCCGGCCGTCTGCTGTGGCGAGGCACGTCTGTCGCCAAGCCCTTCCTGACCGGGGCTTCTATGATTATGGCGGGCTACGAGGACCAGAAGTTTGTTTGTTATCCCATCGAGTCCGTGCGCGAGGACGGCAACCAGCGCATCAATTGGGTTGCCGAACTGCGCCGCCCGTTGCCGGAACGGGCTCAGGGCTGGAGCCGCGAGGGCAACATAGATGATTTTTTACCCGAGTTTGTTGATTGGCAATTTGATTGGCTGGACATACCGGGCTTGATCCGCGGCGCTGATCGAATTTACGAGTACCCAATGGTAGATCGTGACCCGGTGCCGTCTTGGAACCAGGGGCGTGTCACGCTGCTGGGAGATTCAGCTCATCCCATGTACCCCATCGGTTCCAACGGTGCCAGTCAGGCCATACTGGATGCTCAAGCCTTAGTGGATGCTTTAGATCAGGCTGCCACCTTCGTGTCCGGTGGGTCAGAAGATTCTGCAGGGGTGGCCAGTGAGGCGGTAGCCCTATATGAACAACAGCGTTTGCCAAGCACCGCGGCCATCGTTAAAGCCAATCGGGGTAATGGTCCAGAGCAGTGTATGCAGCTTGCCCATGAGCGAGCACCGGATGGTTTTGAGTCCCTAGGTGCGATCTTCGCCGACGGTGAACTGCAGGCCATTGCCGATCAATACAAGCAGTTAACCGGGATG
>JAQWIX010000017.1 GCA_029248675.1 Pseudomonadales bacterium
CGCTAGGTGAAAGGGTAAGCGAGGGACTGTCGCTCGATCGTCAAAAAGCCGGGTCCGGGTGCAGTTTTGTCTCAGTGAGAAGGGGCATCATGTTGGACATATATGAAACTTAGTCGGCGAAGTGTCACGTTGCCGGCCAAAGTAGGCGGCGTCAGTAACCTTTCGGTTGTTTCACAGACAAATCCGACCTAGACGGAGAAACGAGTATGCAGCAGATGACATTGGGCGGTTCGAGTATCGGATCCGAATGGCAATCCCCCTCAGACCTTGATTGGCCTTTGGGCAGCAGTCGCGAGGCTGCTCGCAAGCGGCTGGATGGCTTCATTGCCAATGCCGGGAGGGCCTATCAAACCCATCGAAACGCAGACCGTGGTGAGGGCCGCCACGTCAATGTGTCTGTGCTGTCACCGTATTTGCGTCACCGCATGATCGAAGAAACCGAGGTGTTAGAAGCCGTGTTGGCCGAGCACGCTGAGAGTGCTGCCTTCAAGTTTGTTCAAGAGGTGTTTTGGCGGGGTTATTGGAAAGGGTGGTTGGAGCACCGAAGTCTTCTATGGCCTGAATATCAGCGGCAGTTACCCCAGTGCCTGAGCCATACCCAGCAAGACAAGTGGGCCGGGGACCTCTACGAGCGGGCGGTATCCGGTGCCACGGACATTCCGTTATTTAATGAATGGTGTTTAGAGCTTAAACAGACCGGGTATCTGCACAATCACGCGCGCATGTGGTTCGCCTCAATATGGATTTTTACCCTGCGGTTGCCGTGGCAGTTAGGGGCAGACTTCTTCGTACGTCACTTGCTCGATGGGGATCCAGCCAGTAATACCCTCGGGTGGCGTTGGGTAGCTGGCTTGCATACACAGGGCAAGACTTACTTGGCTACAGCAAAAAATATTCGAACTTGCGCTGAAGACCGCCTTATTGGGCGCAGCGACCAAGAACTGGGGTTGAACCGTCTTGTCTCTAAGGCACACCAAGTGCAGGAATACTTGCCAGCCAAAGCGCTGCAGAAGACAGAGATTCAGTGGCCCAAGCCGGAGCAGTGTGAGGGTGATGGCTATCGTTGTAACCGCGGCAAAACCGCTCTGTTAGTGACAGAGGAGGATCTCACCTGGTACCCCGATAATGTCGATGTGTTAAGCGTCGCTGCGTTAAGCGCCTCACCGCGTAGTGTGCTGGCTCCCGCCAGTGACCTCGTGCAGGGGTTTGTCCACGGCGCGTTGGTTGATGCCCTTGGCCGTGCTGGCGCGCACTATGGTAAGACCGAAGAAGCAGCCCAAACTGTGGCTGTCGCGCCAAAACCATTGGAAGAGACGGAACTTGTCAGCTTCTTTGTCGCTCAGCAGATAGATCAGGTGGTTTGTGCTTACGCGCCGATCGGGCCGGCTCGGCTGCGTTTGGAACTCTTGGGTGAGCAGCTTGCTGCCAAGGGCATCGAGTTGAGATTTTGTATGCGTGACTACGATCGAATGATCTGGCCCCATGCGACCAAGGGGTTTTTTCAGCTTGGCAAGCGTATTCCGGAATTTCTGCGGACAATGAATTTCGTGCAGTGAGCTTTTTGCAGTAAACAGCGAGCCTAGCGAGCCGCCAAAATCCCTGAGGTGTTCACTCAGTGCCAAGGGAGTGGGTGAAAGAACGTTGTCGGGAAAACAAAGGCACTGGATAGGCCCAGTACAGGGGAAGAGAGACTTGCTGGAATCATTAAAACGTCGTCGTTTGCTTCAGGGATTGGGGCTGAGCGCATTGGCGTCTCGAAGTTATGCCCTCAAGGTTGCTCCGGCTAACTTCACGCACGGTGTTGCCAGCGGCGACCCGCTAACGGATCGAATCATACTGTGGACCCGCGTGCTGCCCATGACATCTGGTCGCAGGGTAGAGGTGACATGGCAGGTGGCGGAGGATCCAAGTTTTTCTCAGGTGATTACCGGCGGGGAAACTGGGGCTGACGCCGAGTCCGATTACACGGTAAAAGTCGATGCAACCGGACTGATGCCCGGAACAGACTACTTCTATCGATTTTCTGCTCAGGGCCAAACGAGCCCGGTCGGTCGAACGAAAACTCTGCCCACCGACGGCGTGGCCGAGTTTCGTATGGGAGTAGCTTCCTGCTCGAACTATCCACAAGGGTTCTTTAACGCCTATCGCCACATGGCCGATACCGACCTTGATGTGGTACTTCACTTGGGGGATTACATCTACGAGTATCAAGAAGGCAGGTATGCCAACGAATATGCAATGGATGTACTAAAGCGAAATGTGGAGCCGACGCACGAAATACTGGTCTTGGAAGACTACCGATCCCGGTACGCGCTCTATCGGAGTGACCCGGATCTTCAGGCAGTCCATCAGCGGCATCCTTTCATTTGCGTCTGGGATGATCACGAGCTGACCAATGACACTTGGAAAGACGGGGCAGAAAATCATAATCAGGGCGAGGGCGACTTTTCGGCCCGTCTTCAGGCCGCGCGCCGGGCATATCACGAGTGGATGCCCATTCGCACGCATTCTGAGGGTGATCAGGGACCCATCTATCGACACTTTCCCATCGGCGATCTGGCGGATCTCATCATGCTGGATACCCGAGTAGAGGGGCGAGATAGGGGCCTCTCCTACAGCGACGACATGATCTATCGAGCTGAAGGTTCTGACGCGTCGTCACCTTTGAATCCGGACGTGCCAGCCTTTCTAGCCGAAAAGCTTAATGACCCCAGCCGACAGCTGCTGGGGCAGGGCCAAGAGCAATGGTTGTCTCAAATGCTTAAAAAAAGCACCGGTCGCGGTGCCACTTGGCAGGTATTAGGACAACAAGTTCTGATGAGCAAGGTGGGCATACCCCGGATCGATCCCGCTGCCCTTGAGGCTCTGGATCTACCGGAAAGCGAGCGTGGCTACATTGACCTGATGCAAGTTTTGGGCGCCGAAGGCCTGCCTCTGAACCTCGATGCCTGGGATGGCTATCCTGTCAGTCGGGATCGGGTAACAGCGATGCTGAGGGAAACAGGTGCGAACACGATTGCCCTAGCTGGTGATACTCACAATGCTTGGGCCTTTAACCTGCGTGATGCCAAGGGGCAGGCGATCGGCGTGGAAATTGGCGCGCCGTCGATCTCTAGCCCGGGCATGGAAGACTACGTGCCGATGACAGCTCAGGCTTTGGCCGGGGGTTTGAAAGCGACTAGTCCGGGTCTGATCGATGTGGATGTGACCCAGCGAGGATGGGCCGAGGTCGTGCTGACGCCGCGGCAGATGCGCAGCCGCTGGCACTTTGTTTCCACGGTTTTAGACCGTCGGTTTACGGTGACAGCCACAGAAGAGGTCGTCTGCCTTCCGGGCCAGCGACGCTTTGCCTAAGTGGAAACTCGGCTTTGAGCGCTAGCGTGCTGGGGAACGGTTCGTCTTTTGGCGTGGTCGGTCCGGTGTCGTTGATTAGTTAAAGGTAGCCCACTGTTCAAGGGGCATGCGTTCTGAAACCAAGGTATTTACCGGAGCATCCGGATCTTTGTAGCCGATGGCGATACCGCAGAACACCATCATGTTATCCGGGGTTTGTAAGAACGAGCTCACAGCGTCCGGGCGGGTTGCCCAAGCTTCCTGAGCACAGGTGTCCAGTCCCGCCTCTTGAGCCAGCAGCATAAAGGTTTGCAAAAACATCCCAAGGTCCGACCACTGTGGGGGCCCCATGGTCCTATCGATCATGCAAAAGAACGCCGCAGGTGCGTCAAAGAAACGGTAGTTGCGCATAAGGTGTTTGAGTCTGCCGGCTCTATCGTCTCTGGGAATACCCAGCAGCGCGTACATGTCTTCACCGACCTTGAAGCGGCTGTCCCGGTAGGGCGAGGGCAGGTCCTTAGGGTAAATCTCATAAGCCGGTTGCTCTCGCGGATCGCGTTGAGCCAGATGCTGCTGAAAATCGTCCATGCGCGAACCGTTGATGACATGAACTTGCCAAGGTTGAACGTTACCGCCAGAGGGTGCCCGAGCGGACTTCTCAAGCAGCGTGCGGATCAGATCGTTGTCCACCGGCGTGTCCAAAAAAGCTCGGATGGACCGTCGAGCGGCTACGGCATCGCTTACATTCATATCTAAATTCCGGGTAAAAGTAGGGGTGTGGTAAGGGTGCATGAGCACCCTTACTCGTTTGGCTAGTTAAAGGCGTCGGTATAGGTTTCTTCGTTGAAGCCAACGATAATACGATTGCCTATGACGGCGATCGGTGCCCGCAAATTGCCCGTGCTGCCCAGCATGGCATCAAGGGCTTCTTCAGACGCTTTCTTACCACCGCTGAACTCGGTTACCTTTTTGCCTTTTGAAACCACCATGGTTTTTGCCTTAGCTAACAGTGCTGCAGCGTCGTCGCGCTGGAGTTTGCGACTGGCGGGGATGGTTTCACTGATCTCGATCTGACTTGCTTCCAAAAACTTGGATGCTCGGGTACAGCTGGTTCATCCGCCGCGGAAGTAATACCAGTCAACTTTCTTGCTCATCGTTCTGTCCTTATATTGCAGTCCTAAGGGCTCTTTTCTACCCACTTACTTGGCAACGTTTTTGCCTGAGTTGCAGCGTTACTGTGTAAGGGTTTGAATCCAACAACCGAGGCCGAGTATAGATAAAAACTCGGTCTGGATACTATCCCCGTATGCACAGACTGCTCGGGCTGCCAAGCTAGTTGCCGAGTATTCGATGGGCTATTCTCGAGCAAAATCACAGGGGAGTTTTCAATGGCACCAATACCAAAAGGTAGCACAGTAGCGGTCACCGGCAGCGCGGGCTTTATCGGCGGCTGGGTCGTAAAGGGATTGTTGGATCGGGGGTATCGGGTCAGAGCCTGCGTGCGCGACGTTAATGACGCCAGCCGGACGGATTTTTTACGTCAAATGCCGGGCTATGCATCGGGCCGCCTTACCCTACATTCCGCCAATTTAGATGAGGCCGGTTGTTTTGACGAGGTTTTCAAAGGGTGCCAAGGGGTATGCCATGTCTCTCATGTCAGCGACTACGAAGACCAAGACTATGTGCGCGGGGTCTGTGAACATGTGATCAATAGCATTAACGAATCCGGCAGCGTCAACCGAGTGATCGTCACGTCAAGCATCGCAGCCATAATTTCCGAGGCGGACTTACAGGAGCTTGTGCGCCGGCCGGTGTTTTACGAAGACCGCTATCCCGATGAAGAAAACCCAAAACGCACACCTCAGCGCGGACAGGGCTACTCCATGGGTAAGGTAGAGCTGGAACGAATGTTTACAGATGCTGCCGAAGGGCATGGCGGTTGGGACTGCATACGGGTCTGTCCTGCAGACAATGTGGGGCCGATATTGTCCGCCCATCAAAAGGATATGGGACCTTGGCAGCACAACATCGAGATGATGCTGTTGGGCAAGTACTACCAAAATGGAGCCTATCGTCCATGGATGACCGTGGACGTGCGGGATGACGCGCAATGTCATATTCAGCTGCTGGAAAACGTGAATGTGCAAAATGGCGAACGCTACATTGCTTGGTCAACAGACACTCGCAACGTGGAGGATGTGTGCGCATCCATCCATCGTCTGCTGCCGGAGCTGGGGCATGATACCCCAGAGGTGACCGACAACTTCCCAGAACGCATACAGGCAAGAGAGGCCGAGATGCGCGGCATCTGGGCCCAATGCGAACTCAGGAATGACCGCATTCGGGCGGTAACGGGCATGACCTTCCGATCCTTGGATGAGTCTATTCGGGACTGCGTTGAATCGTTGTTGTCAGTAGCCAAGGTGAAACCTGTGCTCCGCGAGGGCTTTGAGCACGTCCAATAGAAGGGTAAGTGCATCTAAGGAGGTCGAATGAGTAAGCAGGGTCCAGAAACCTATGGTTGGACATTTACCGGCGCTGGGCGGCCCGAATTCGCCTTGGCGCCCAAGCCTGGCCAAGAGTCCGTCTGGGATTACCCCAGACCGCCGGCCATCGTAGATGACCCCCGGCTGGTGGAGGTATTTGCCGCGGATGGCACATTACTGGCCAGCAGTCATCAGGCGAAGCGGGTGCTGGAAACCGCCAGTCCGCCTACGTTTTACCTGTCTCCCATGGCCTTGGTCGCTGCTCTTGATGCCGTGGCAGGTTCATCCTTCTGCGAATGGAAAGGCCAAGCCGAGTACTTCGGCTATGGCGGTGCCTCCCTAGCGTGGCGATACCCGAAACCTACCCAGAAATTTGCAGAAATAGCGGGATGGTATGCCTTCTACCCAGCCCAGTGCCGTTGTCTGGTGGCAGGAGAGGGCGTGCGTGCTCAGGCTGGCGGATTTTACGGTGGCTGGGTTACCGATGAAATTATTGGTCCCTACAAAGGCGAACCCGGTAGCTCTGGATGGTGAAGAAATAACTGGGCCGGATACGGATGCGCTCATAAACGTAGAAAGCGGCAGCAGTTTGCCGCCACCATAGACCCGTATAGGCATTATCGGCTAGGATTTACACCTCTTTAGCTTTTGAAGTGCGTTA
>JAQWIX010000037.1 GCA_029248675.1 Pseudomonadales bacterium
CATACTGTATAAATATACAGCCTCTTAAATCAACTAAAATGTTAACTTTTAGTGCTCGAGATGTCCTTGATCTGATGCCGACGCCCTTGGCGAACGGATCTGGTAATGCCACAGTAGAAGACAGCGCTGTCATCAAGAGACCCCTATGCCCGCATCCACGGACCAATCCCAATGCCCCATAGCCATTACCATGGGGGACCCTGCTGGTGTGGGGCCAGAAATATTGGCCCGAACCATTGCCGGCGCTTCTGCTGGCTCTGGGACAGACTCTGGGACAGACAGCGCCAGCCCCGTTGACCAAGACGGCGTCCCATGGGTCTTAGTCGGAAGTCGTTGGGCTTTGGAGAAAGGTGCCCAATGTGTGTCTGTGCAACTGCCGCCCCTGAACACTATCAACAACCCTCAAGAAGCCAAGCCCGGCTGGAACTTGCTGGATTTGGGCATACCGGAACCGGACGATTTTCGTTTTGGAGAGGTTCAAGCCAGTTGCGGCGAGGTTGCCGTACGCGCCGTGGAGTGGGCGGCAAATCAATGTTTACAGGGACAACTGGCGGCCATGGTGACCGCGCCCATCAACAAAGAAGCCATTCACGCTGCTGGCTACGTCAATGATATTGGTCACCAAGAAATTCTGGCGCGATTGGCTGGTGTGAGCCAAACCGCCACCATGCTTATGACCCCGGGGTTGCGAGTAGTGCACTTATCCACCCATAAATCCTTGGCCGAAGCTGTTCGCTTTGTCACCCGGGATGAAGTGCTGGCGAAGCTGCATTTGATTCATAACACCCTAAGCCAATGGGGGGTAACCAACCCCCGTATCGCCGTAGCGGCCCTGAATCCCCATGGCGGCGAGGGTGGCTTGCTGGGACGGGAAGAAATAGAGGAGTTGGCTCCGGCAGTAGAGTTGGCACAAGGCGATGGCATCCAAGCCGTTGGGCCGCTGCCGGCAGATTCAGTGTTCAATCGGGCCATAGCCGGTGAGTTCGATGTGGTGCTGGCCCTGTACCACGACCAAGGTCATATCGCGATCAAGGTCCATAATTTTCATGAATCCACCACGGCAACCATGGGAGTGCCCTTGGTGCGAACGTCTGTAGATCATGGCACCGCTTTCGATATCGCCGGTCAAGGCGTAGCCGATGCCACGGGCATGAGAGCCGCCTTGGATGCGGCCTTGGCCATCGTGGCGGGGCGGTTGGGGGAGCTTGTAAGCCACTAACCCTAGCTCGCGGAATCCTGCTTGAGCTGGCTATTACGTATTCTTTTGCCCCCATGCCTATGGCACACTCAATGGCTAATTCAAAGCTAGGGGAGACGCTATGAAAGCTGCTGTATTTCGCGAAGTAAATGTACCCATGGAAATCGAAGAAGTGACGGTTTCCAAACCCGGCCCTAGAGAGGTGCTGATTCGCACTAAGGCGGCGGGTATCTGCCACAGTGACATGCACTTTTTCAACGGTAGCTACCCCGGCAAACTGCCCATGGTGCTCGGCCATGAAAGCGCCGGTATCGTCGAGCAGGTGGGCAGCGATGTGCACTACGTTAAACCCGGTGACCACGTCATTACCTGTCTATCGGTTTTTTGCGGTCACTGCGAGTCTTGCCTCACCGGGCACCTGTCTCTTTGCCAAGAACCTGAAACCAATCGCAGCAGCAAAGAAGAACCGCGCCTGAGTCAAAACGAACAACCCTTGACCCCCTTCGCCCAGCTTGGCTCTTTTGCCGAGATGATGTTGGTTCACGAGCACGCGCTGGTGAAAGTCCGTGAAGACATGCCTATGGACCGAGCCGCGTTGATAGGCTGCGGCGTGACAACGGGTATTGGCGCGGTGATACATACTGCAGCGGTTGAACCAGGTTCTACCGTGGCCGTGATCGGTTGCGGCGGTATCGGACTGTCCGCCATTAACGGCGCAGCCTTGGCCGGTGCCTCTCGCATCATCGCCGTGGACATGGTGGCCTCAAAGCTGGAGCTGGCGCGCAAGTTTGGTGCCACGGATTTGGTGGATGCCAGTGACGGTGAATCGGTGCAGAAAGTTATCGAGATGACCGGTGGCGGCGTGCATTACTCCTTCGAAGCCATTGGCTTGAAAGCCACCGCTGAACAAGCGTTTCAAATGTTGCGGGCCGGTGGTACGGCCACGGTAATCGGCATGATTCCGCCCGGGCAGATGGTGTCCATTCACGGCGTGGACTTCTTGTCCGAAAAGAAGATTCAGGGATCAATGATGGGGTCCAACCGCTTCCGGGTAGACATGCCACGCTTCGTGGATTTTTACCTGCAAGGCAAGCTCCATTTGGACGATATGATCTCCAATCGCATTGCGCTGTCTGATATCAACGAGGGCATGGCCGCGCTGGAAACCGGCGAGATCGCCCGCAGCGTCATCATGTTTGACTAGTACCACCAGGAAAACGTCAGGAGTCGAGTATGCGTTGGCTTTCTTTTTTACGCGATGGGTCCGAAACCTTTGGCTACGTGACCGCTTCAACTGGTGATGGCGAGGGCGTGGTGGATGCCGGCGCCCGGAGTGACTTTTCATCCTTGGGTGAGGCCATTGCCGCCGGGGCGCTAGAGCAACTGGCGGGCAGCTGCGGTGATTCCGCGGATTTGCCTCTGGCGGAAGTAGACTTTCTACCCACCATTACCAATCCCAGTAAGATCATGTGTGTGGGCCTTAACTACAAGGCCCACCAAGAAGAAACCGGCCGAGGTGGTGAGGGTTATCCAACCATCTTTGTGCGCTTCGCTGATGCCCAAATGGGCCATGGGGCACCCATGATTCGGCCTTTAGAGTCCGGGGCTTTGGACTTTGAAGGGGAAATTGCCATGATCATTGGCAAGGCTGGGCGTCGTATCAAGGCTGCCGATGCAATGTCTCATGTGGCGGGTTTTTCCATCTACAACGACGGCAGTGTACGAGACTGGCAGCGGCAGACCAGCCAATTTACCCCGGGCAAAAACTTCGCCAATACCGGCGGCTTCGGGCCGTGGATGATGACCCTGGACGAAGTTGGTGACCTAGATGCCATGGAAATCACCACGCGCCTGAACGGTGAGGTCATGCAAAATGCCACATCAGATCTGTTGGTACATGGCTTTGTGGAGCTGCTGCAGTACTGCTCTACCTTTGTGGAGCTTAAGCCCGGCGATGTGATCGTCACCGGCACCCCTGGCGGTGTGGGCGCTGCCCGAAAACCCCCAGTCTTTATGGACGATGGCGATGTGATTGAGGTGGAGGTCAAACCCATTGGCCTGCTGCGCAATCCGGTGATTGCCGAAGAAGCCTGATAACGATTCTATTTTACCGCCGGCAAGCGGCGACTTTGGCTGGAGAAAAGTGTGAAGTTTGGTATTGGCCAAAGCGTGCCCCGTAGTGAAGACCCCCGTTTAATCACCGGCGGCGGACAATATACCGACGATATTAACCGACCCAACCAGCGCTACATTCGTATTCTGCGTTCACCCTATGCCCACGGATTGATTACCGAGCTCGACGTCACCGAGGCGATGACGCGCCCCGGCGTGGAAGCGGTTTATACCGCCAAGGATCTGCAGCATCTCGGGGGGTTGCCTTGCCGGGCGGCGCTAAAAAACGCTAAGGGCGAGAAGGCGTTCATTCCTCATCGCCCGATTCTTGCGGAAGATCGCGTGCTCTTCGTCGGTCAAGCCATTGCCGCGGTAATAGCCCAAACTCCTGAACAAGCCGCCGATGCCATCGAAGCCATTGAGCTGAGCGTCGACGACTTACCCGCTTGTGCGGATTTGGCTCGGGCCTTAGATCCTGATACCCAACCCATGCATCCGGGTCACAGCGATAATCTGTGTGTGCACTTTGAGCAAGGCGCAGCGGATGCTGTGGATCGGGCCTTGGCCGCGGGTGACCATGTGGTTCGGGTCAGCATGGTCAATAACCGAGTGGTACCCAGTCCATTAGAGCCTCGTGCAACCTTGGTAGAACCACAGGGAAATGGGTTCAGTATTTACAACCCCAGCCAAGGTGCGCTGGGCCAGCGTGCGGTGCTGGCAAATATCTTTGCCATGTCCTCAGACCAGATTCGGGTGATATCCCCGGACACTGGCGGCGGTTTTGGTGTTCGTGGTGAAGTGCACTCCGAGGTTTGCGTAGCCGCGCACGCGGCAATGACCTTGGGTTTGCCCATCAAGTACACCGGAGATCGCTCGGAAATGTTTCTCAGCGACAATCACGGTCGCGACAATCTCACCGATGTCAGTGCCAGCTTCGACGCGAATGGCCAGATCACTGGGGTTCGGGTTGAGACCACGGCGAACCTTGGCGCCTATTGCTCCAACGCCGGCCCCTTTGTCCCCACCATGGCCGGCGGGCGTATTTTGGGTTCCGTGTATCGAATTCCCCATGTGCATCATTCGGTGAAATGCGTATTTACCAACACCATGCCTGTGGGCGCTTATCGCGGTGCGGGTCGGCCGGAAGCCTGCTACGTCATGGAGCGTCTTTTCGACGCGGCGGCCCGGCAGTTGGGCATGGACGCCATCGAACTGCGTAAGCGTAATTTTATTGCTCCTGAGGACATGCCTTACCAATTGCCCTCTGGGGTTACCATCAGCAGCGGCGAGTTTGCCAACACCCTGGATATGGCTTTGGAGCGCAGCGACTGGCAGGGCTATGCTCAGCGCGCCGAGACCAGCCAAGCCAAGGGCATGCTGCGGGGCCGGGGCATCGGCTTCTACATGGAATCCAGCGGCGGCGGGCCAGAAGAAGAGGCAGCGATAAGCGTAGGCGAGGATGGCCGCATCGATGTCATCGTAGGCACTTTTTCCCACGGCCAAGGTCATAGGACTACCTACGCGCAAATTCTCAGCGAGACCTTGGGCGTAGACTTCGAGCAGATCAACATCATTCAGGGTGATACCGACGTGGTGGCTTTTGGGGGCGGCACCGGCGGTTCCCGTTCTTCCCAGATGGGAGGCGTCGCTGTTAAGCGCGCGGGCCTTGCCTTGGTTGACGAGGCAAAACCCATTGCGGCGGAACTGATACAAAGCCCGGTTGAACAAGTGGTTTATGCCGACGGCATGTTTCGATCGGCGGAATCCGATGTCAGTGTGTCCCTCCAACAAGTAGCCGAGGCCTCCAAGCAGCCTCAATTTGGTGGGCGCAAACTGTCGAAAACCTTGCGTTATGACCGTGGCGGGGGCTTCACGTTTCCAAACGGCGCTCATATTGCTGAGGTTGAAATTGATCCAGATACTGGCGTGATTAGCGTAGATCGCTACACGGCGGTAGACGACTGCGGCCGGGTGATTAACCCGCTGCTGGCCGCCGGTCAGGTCCATGGCGGGGTGGCCATGGGTATTGGTCAGGCGTTGTATGAACACGCCCTTTACGATGACGAAGGTCAGTTGATCAGCGGCAGCTTGATGGACTACGCCATGCCGCGAGCCAGTCATATGTCGGATATGGACGTGAGTTTTAACGAGGTGTTGGATCCGAATAACGAGCTAGGCGTGAAGGGTATTGGCGAGGGCGGTGCCTGTGCAGCGCCGTCGGCGGTGGTGCTGGCTGCCATCGACGCCCTAGCGCATTTTGGTGTCACGGCTCTTGATATGCCCATGACGCCGGAGCGTTTGTGGCGGGCAATGCAGCAAAGCTCCGCCTAGATTTTTCTTAGGAGAAAAGAATGAGTGATTTCAACGGCGCGGATCTTATTGCCGATGCATTGGCCCAGATGGACGTTGAGCATGTGTTTGCCATCGTCAGCATTCACAACATGCCCATCTTGGACGCCATCAACCGACTGGGTAAAACTAAAATTATCGATGTGCGTCACGAGCAGGCAGGCACTCACGCCGCCGACGGTTATGCTCGGGCTAGCGGTAAGCTGGGTGTGATGATCGCATCGACCGGCCCTGGTACCTCCAATACCGTGACCGGATTGTACGAGGCTCAGTATGGCTCATCTCGGGTGCTGGTTATTACCGGGCAGGCCGAGACGGCATTTTACGGCAAGGGTCTAGCCTACGTGCACGAGGCAGAGAATCAGGTGCCCATGTTGGCTTCGGTTTGCCGGCGGGTGGAAAGCCCCAGGGCGGCGTCTCAGCTTGGGCCGGCTTTGCTGAGTGTGTTGACCGACATGTACACCGGGCGGGGTGCTCCCGGCGCGCTGGAGATTCCCATCGATATCCAATATGCCGCGAATAGCCCCGTGGCGGTAACCCTGCCTGACAACCAACAGTTTGCGCCAGCGGCCAAGGGTCTGGATCAAGTGGTGGATGCCCTAGCCAACGCCAGTCGCCGGATTTTGCTGGTGGGCGGCGGCGCCATTGCTGCCGGTGCCCAAGACGAAGTGCGCGCACTGGCGGAAAGTTTACAGATTCCTGTGCTGACCACGGTGGATGGTCGCGGGGTCATACCCGAGGATCATCCCCTGTGCATTGGCAACTACTACAACTCGGCAGGCATGTATCAGGCCATTGCCGATGCGGATTTGACCCTAGCCATTGGCACCAAGTTTGCCGTAGGTGTCGACGGCCAATTCGCAGCCCAAACACCGCCGGGCACCCTGGTGCACATCGATATTGACGGCAATATGGTCGGGCGTACCCACCACGCCCATGTAGGCCTAGTTGCCGATGCGCGTATGGCCCTGCTGGGCATCAATCAGCAACTGCCGAATTTACAGGCCAACGATGCTCAGTTTACGGACAAAATACTGCACGCAGGCGAGGGCATTCGGGGCGCCATGCGCGGACGTCTGGGTAGCGACTGGCCCCAAGTCATGGACTGTGTTCGGGAAAAGCTGCCGGCCCAGTCGGTGTTTGTTCGAGACCAAACCATTTCTGCCTACAACTGGGGGAACCAACAGTTCCCAATTCTGCAGCCGCGTACATCCATCAACCCCACCTCTGGGGCCATTGGTCCGGGTTTTCCCATGAGCGTGGGCGCGGCCATTGCCAGTGGCGGCAAGGGCGGAGCCAAGACCTTGGTCATTCACGGCGATGGCGGCTTCATGTTCCACGCTACCGAGCTGGCCACCTGTGCCCAATACCAAGTGCCGCTAGTGATTTGTGTGTTCAACGATTCCGGCTACGGCGTGTTGCGTTACCTGCAGCAAAGCCGTTTTGGGCGCATCAATGAAACAGACCTCGGCAAAGTTGCCTTCGCTCAAATGGCTCAAAGTATGGGCGTGCCCGGTCAGCGGGTGGATAGTGTCGCTGCATTCGCCAGTGCATTGGATGAGGCCTTGGCCGTTGATGGGCCCTATCTGATCGATGTGGACATGGAGCATTTCGCTCCCATGGAAATCTCGGTTATGCCGAAGAAAAAGGGCTAAGCCGAGCTTTCTAACGCAGACCGGCAGGGATGGCGTGGCACCCGCCCTGGGCCTGCTCTTGCGGTCTTGGTCAGCGTTTCCCTTAGTTCTGCTCTTAGAGTCTGTGTTAGTTCATCTCTGAGTTTTTGGGTCCAGAGGACGCCACTGTCGCTGCCGATCCTTGGTAGCGAACACGGTAAATAACCCCGGCCTTGTCATCGGAGATCAGCAGGCTGCCGTCTGGAGCTACCAGCACGTCGTTGGGACGTCCCCAAGCGTCTTCGCCCTGTAACCAGCCGGTGACGAAGGGTTCGTAACTGACCTCACCGTCTGGATTTGTGGTCATCACACTGACCTGATAGCCAACCTTTGACGAACGGTTCCAAGAGCCGTGTTCGGCGACGAATAAGGCGTGGTGATAGCGTGGGGGAAAGGCCTGATCTGTGTAAAAGACCATGCCAATGGGCGCTGCGTGGGCCTGCATCCTCAAGGCAGCAGGTACCATGATTTCTGGTCGCTCTTTGTGGTCGCCGAATTTCGGATCGTCGATGATGCCAGCAGGTAAGTTTGCGGCGTTGGAGTGGACAAAGGGGTAGCCGTAGTGCGGTGCATTTTCGCCTACTTGGGTGGCCTTAGCTGGAATCACATTCAGTTCGTCGGCAGGAATGTCATCTCCCAACATGTCTCGGCCATTGTTACTCACCCACAAGTCGCCGGTGGTTGGGTGCCAATCCATGCCGACGATGTTGCGTATCCCTTGGCCAATGATCTGACTCTCGCCGGTGTTTGGGTTCAGGCGCAAAATAGCGGCAAAGCGTGGGTCATCGGACAAACAGATGTTGCAGGGGGCGCCCACCGGCACGTACAGCATGCCGTCTTTATCGAACTTGATGTATTTCCAGCCGTGGTGGCTTTTCTTGGGGAATTCGTCGGTCACCAGGTCCATGGGTGGATTCACGACCATGGACTGATCGATGTTGTTGACCCGCAAGATGTCCGAGCGGGCGGCGATGTACAGGTCACCGTCATGAATGGCCACACCGCTGGGCATGGTCAGATCGTCGAACAGAGTCACAACTTCTGGCTTAGCGCTGGTGAGCGCATTCTTTACCGCGTACACATCGCTGCGTTTGCGGGTGCCGATGATGAGATGTCCAGCGTCAGTGAGTGCCATCTGCCGAGCTTTGGGTACCTCAAATGGCAGGGTTTCGATGGTGAACCCCGGAGGCACCGTTAGCATGTTGACGTCATCGGCATTAACGGACGGATGAACCGTCACCAGCGTCGCAATCGCTAGGACGCGAAGACCACGGTAGGCGACGGAACGTAGCGATAAAGGCAGGTTGTTGAGGGTTATGCAGGCAAACATAGGGCATCCATCGTCGCGTCTGATAAGACCGAGCAAGGTGCCACAGACCTCGAATTCGGGCAACGCCGAGATTTGGGACTTGGCTTACCGCAATCGCTGACATTTCCCTTGGCTCCCTGAGATTTTTGCGTCACAGTGCCGCCCCTATGACCGCTCTTACCGACGTCGTTAAAGACGAAATTCAAACCGCCTATCGTACTTGGCTCGCTGCCCGGGACTTCAAGCCCCGACGAGGCCAGCGTCAGATGATCGCGCAAATTGCCCGCAGTCTATCGGCTGATGCTGATCGCGTAGCCGTGGTTGAGGCGGGTACCGGCACCGGTAAAACTGCCGCCTACTGTTTGGCGGCCATTCCTGTGGCTCAGAGTCTGAACAAGACCATTGTGCTCAGTACTGCCACGGTGGCCCTGCAAGAGCAGGTCATTCTTCAGGATCTGCCGGATATTCAAGAGCGGGCAGGACTGAAATTCAGTCTGACCTTGGCCAAGGGGCGGGGGCGCTATTTGTGCCTGAAGCGTCTGGACGACCATTTGAAGTACCAAGACCAGCAAGAGATTCCTATCTTCGATGTCACCGACGAAGATCACACAGTGCTGTATCAGGAGATGCTTAATCGCTTCTCGCAAGGACAGTGGGATGGCGAGGTGGACAGTTGGTCTGAGGGTTTGTCCGGCACGGCTTGGTCCGGAGTTACAACAGATCACCGCGGCTGCAGTAACAATCGCTGTTCCTTCTTCAAGCAATGTCCTTTTTTTCGCGCTCGGGCAAATCTAGAGGATTCCGATGTCATCGTGGCGAACCACGATTTGGTGCTGGCTGATCTGGCCTTAGGGGGCGGTGCCGTGCTGCCGGAGCCCGAGGACTGCATTTACATTTTGGACGAAGCCCACCACATAGCGGAAAAAACACAAAACCATTTTTCCAGCAACGCTCGAATAAACGGCACTATTCAATGGTTGGACAATGTTAATAAGGCGCTGGGTTCGGTGACCACGCGCTTTGGTCAGTCGGTGAGCCTCACCAGTTTGGCCACTGGTGCGGCGGCGGAAGCCGACGCCCTAAGCTCCCACCTCTACGCCTTGTCAGACGGTTTGAATACTTTGCCCTTCGAGAGCAAGGACGACGACCGTGAGGTGTATCGGTTTCCTCAGGGCGATATACCCGGCACGCTTATGGATCTGGCCATGGCGGCGCTGCCTTCCTTGGGCAAGCTCTGCGTCATCTTGGAACAGGCCCACGAGCAGCTGCAGGAGGCGGTAGCAGGCAACTCCGACTGGGCCAACGCCTATGAAGCCGAAGATTGGCTGGTGCCCATTGGTCAGCTGCAAAGCCGTGCCTTGGCTACCCGGGCGCTGTTTGAGGATTATGCGCTAGGTGCTGGTCGGCCTCGCCGCTATGCTCGCTGGCTTAACCGCACTCCTTACGACGTAGAAATGGTCAGCGCCCCTATCGAACCCGGGAACATCTTGCAGGAGGTACTTTGGGATCGCTGTTACGGCGCGCTGTGTACCTCGGCCACCATCACCGCCTTGGGGCGTTTTGATCGCTTTATCGAACGAGTGGGTCTGGATCCGTCGGTGTCCACCATGGTGATCCAAAGTCCGTTTAACTACCCAGAAGTGGCGACGTTTCATGTGCCGCCGATGCGCTCGGATCCGCGTGATTTCGACGCGCACACAGAAGAAGTCACCGCATTAATTCCCAAGTTACTGCAAAGGCATGTGTCTGCCTTGGTGCTATTTACCTCTTGGCGGCAGCTAAACGCGGTGATCGGCGGCTTGGACAAAGCCTTGGCCGAAGAGCTGTTGGTACAAGGCGAGGGCAGCAAGCAGGCCTTGCTGGCGGAACACCGGCGTCGTGTAGACGACGGACAGCCGTCGTACTTGTTCGGTGTGGCGAGTTTTTCAGAAGGCTTAGACCTGCCCGGCGACTACTGCCGGCATGTGGTCATCGTTAAGCTGCCGTTCTCAGTGCCGGATGATCCGGTTGATCAGGCCATTGCCGAATGGGCCGAAGCTCAGGGGCGTAATCCGTTTTATGAGATTTCGGTGCCGGATGCATCACTGAAGCTGGTGCAGGCTTGCGGCCGCCTGATTCGCAGCGAAAGCGACTACGGAACCATATCCATGCTGGATAAACGCATCGTTACCCAGCGCTACGGCAAGGCCCTGATCGAATCGCTTCCACCTTTCCGCTTAGATCTGCCAACCTCCGTTTGACCTCCACGGCTTCCGCCCCGTCCTGCCAGTTTCGGCTCGCCCCTGCCGACCTCTGCCAAGCCAAGACCATGAGGCCGGGATCTGTCCAATAGGATTAGCCTTGGGCCCCGGCGCTGTAAATTTTCAATCGCCGATTTTGCACCCGTTGCAGCAAGTCCTGTAAAAACGCCGCCATGTCCGCCTTCGTCAGACCAGCAACAATAGCCGCAATTTGTTCATTGGAATCGAAGTTGTAATTCTCCTCCACGAGACTCTGCCAATAGCGCTGACTGCGCTGGGCCAGATTTTTATCTTTTTCCGTGAGCCGGGCGATCAGGCCGTTTTTCTGCTGCTCAAAAAGCTCGTCGCTCAGCGCATCCCAGTTGTTCACGTAGTTGCGCAAAAACGTTATGACAGCTTGCTCGAGGTAAGCGACGTCGGCCTTGGGGGATTGCACTAAGAACAGGTTGCCGCTTTGGGTGTCCATGCGACGGATACCTGCGCTGACCACGTACCCCAGTTGTTGCTCTGTCCGCAGATCGGAAAAAAACGGGGAACGCAGCAGTTGTCCTGCCAGGGCGCTTTTTGCCCGACTGGTAAAGCTAGCATCGGCATCTTGGGCGTAGATCAGTAGGGTAGCGTCGTTGTGATCGACGGCCAGATCGATATCCATGGATCGGTCGAGCTGGGAGACCTGAGGTCGGGGCCGCGGCTGGCGGCTGATGGGCAGCACCGTGTTCAGCAGTTCGGCCAAACGTTCTGCGTCCTCGAGGCTGACGTTGCCGTGCAGTCCGCCCACCACGGCCAGCTCCGAGAAGGTTTTCTGACGCCAAGCGGTGAGCTGCTCAAGGGTGGTTTGTTCCAGCAATGCTGCTCGATCCGTGGCGGGCCAGCGCGTGGACAGCAGGGTGGTTTCAAGGCGTGTCAGGGCTTGGTTATAAGGCTTGTCCTTGGTGGTGTTTTGGAGATTGCGAATCAAACTGTGCTTCAGGGTTTGAAAGCGCTCTTAAGACAATGGGGCGGTTAGCACCTGATCTAGGATGAAGGCACTAAATTCCGGCTGTTTGTCGTTATAGCCACCAATTCGTATGGTGATGCCGCCCGGGGTAGCTGCCAGATTCGCATTCAAACCCGCCAGCAGCGCTGGGTAGGTTGGCTGGGTCAGGCCGTCGTTGATTAGTTTGACGAATAGCTGAC
The DNA here is from genome assembly GCA_029248675.1 of Pseudomonadales bacterium. Taxonomy (GTDB): domain Bacteria; phylum Pseudomonadota; class Gammaproteobacteria; order Pseudomonadales; family Azotimanducaceae; genus UBA4421. The sequence goes on from JAQWIX010000037.1 coordinate 12,058, forward strand.
CAAGGCTGCTGTCTTCTAGGCTGCTGAAACCGCCGGGAACCAACAGCTCTATGGCGATGTTAGCGCGTGGTGTCGTAAATGAGACGTCGGTGTCCAGCCACAGCTGCAGGCCCGGCTGATCAACGGCTAGGTTGATAGGCTGATCATCAGCTTTAAGCAGAGATAGGTCTTCCGGCAGAAAGGGATTAGATGGCGGAAGGGTGAGCGTTGAATCCCCGGGGGCGGTCTCTGGGTGAGGCTTTCGAGTGAGTTCGTAGGCGACGTTAAACCATGGCTCGGTTTGGTCAGATTCAAAGTCCGGCAAAGCCAACTCCACTAGCGCGTTTTCTGGCGTTAGGCGAGCGAGTAAGTCCACGATCATGTTCGCATCGAAGCCCTCCATGAGATAGGGAGCGATCAGCAAGTCTTCTGCCGGGTAGTCTTTCAGGCGCGGGGCCATTTGGTACACAAAGCCCAGGGTGGATCCCGGCTCTTGGAACTGGAATCCAAGTTCGGCGACCTTTGCCTGTTCTTGGTAGCGCCACTGCTCTGGCTCAGCGGCCCTAAGCTGGGCTAGCTGGGCAAACAACAAACCCAAAACATCGTCCACATGCTGCTGACCCGCAGGGGTCAGTTGAATCTCCACGGACAACAAGCTGGTTGCGTGATCGAAGTCCTGAGCGCCTACCCCAAGGCTCTCGATCCAGCCTCGTGCCGTAAGCACACCGTGCAAGCTGCCCGGCCCCTCATGGCCTAACAGATTGGAAATGTACTGCTCGGGTTTGGTGCGATAGGTGCTCAGAGTATTTGGGATAGGGAAAGATACGGCTAAGCGCCCTCGATCTTTCAGGGACTGGGACGTTAGACGGGCGGGAAGCTGGCCAGGTGCGAATACCGGTGCGGTGGGATAGCTTGGGCCAATGTCTTTGTTGGGGATCTGTGCGAATAACGGCTCAACCAATGTCTTCAGATCATCCAGTGTTCGATTACTAAGAACCACCAGACCCATTTGATCCGAGGAATAGTTGGCATTGAACCAGCGGTCTAAGTCCGGCTTAACATCCCCGGCCAAGGTATCTAGGGAGCCGATGGTAAAACGATATCCCGGATGTTCCGGATTTAACGCGAGCTTGCTGACCATGTAGCCGCGCCAGCCATCGTCTTTGATCTGCATTTGATATTCTGAATGCACGGCATTTTTTTCTCGCTCGACGTACTCAGCGCTCAGCAGTGGATCGATAAAAAAGTGAGCAAAGCGATCGATGCCCTCGTTTAAGGCACTGTTCTTAATATCGAAAAAGTAGTTTGTGTGATCGAGGGCGGTGTAGGCGTTCGAGGAACCGCCGTTGGCAGTAATGTACTGCTGAAACGTATCGACTTCTGGATATTTGGCGGTGCCGATAAACAGCATGTGCTCTAAAAAATGCGCCAAGCCAAGACGGTTGTCCGGATCATGAAAACTGCCGCGATAGACTGATAAGGCCGCGGCAGACTTATCTGTATCAGGATCCGAAACCAGCAGTACCTGAAGTTTGTTGTCCAAAGTGAGGTAGCGGTAGCTGCGCTGGTCATTGGGGCTTTGGCGAGGTTCAATAACCTCTGCAGCCTTGGGGCTACCGCTAGCTGCGCCGGCATCTTCAATGGGCGCCGTTTGGCAAGCGGCAAGAATCAACCCAACGGCCATGACCAGAATTCTGCGGGTTTGGGTGCCGATTAGGCTTGGGCGTAGCTTCTGAAACGTCATTGCAAGAACTCCTCTGACAAAGGCGGTTGTTTCGGGACGCGTCTACGTAAAAGCCGAGGCCGAGTAGCGAAGCGTTCGGATTGCGATGTTATCGACGCGGACATTCTATAGTCTGAAGCCGAGTCTGTGTTAATAACGAGGGAACGAAGGAACCCGGGATACCAGAACGTCACGACAAGTCAAAGCCGTGGGTCAAAGATGGCACACGACGCGTGTTAAACCGAGAAGTGAGCGACACAATTTATGGATGATTCCAGTACTGGGTCCGGCGAGGCATTCACCGACTGGCACGATGTTGCGCGGCGGGTATTGGCCGAAACAACAAACCGTACGGGCAATCATCCGAAAATCATTGGTATTTCGGGCAGTCAGGGCTCTGGAAAATCGACCTTGGCTAAAATCTTGGTCGGACACCTGATCCAAGGCTGTGCCAAGGCTGAAGCGGTATCTCTAGACGATTTCTATTTGACCCAAGCAGAGCGCGTGACTCTAGCCGAGCGTGTTCATCCCATGCTCCGCACCCGAGGTGTGCCGGGTACCCACGATACAGATTGGCTGCGGGGTGTGATGACGGACGTCAAGGCCGGATCCAACCTGATCACGCTGCCAGAATTCGATAAAGCGGTGGACGATCGGTCCGGCCAACGCCAAGTGGCATGCGACGTACTGGTGCTGGAAGGCTGGTGTCTGGGGGTTGAGGCTCAGAGTGACAGTGCACTGGTGGAACCGGTGAATAACCTGGAACGCGAGAAGGATCCCGACGGCCAGTGGCGGCGCTGGGTGAATACACAAATCCGGGCGCGTTACACCCCGCTGTGGCCCGCTGTGGATTTTTGGCTTCAGCTGCAGCCTCCGGGCTTTGAACAGGTGGTGCAGTGGCGGCGCCAGCAAGAACATCAATTGGCCCAAGGGGTGCGCATGGACGAACAGGACCTAAGGCGCTTTATTGAACAATACGAACGCCTTACCCGTTGGCAATGGGCCTGTGGTCCGCGAATGCCCGGCTTACACATTGGTCTCAATGCCCAACACGGTGTGGATCGTGTTCGTGTTGTTTAGTCTGTCTTGGTTGTGATTTGGGGGTTTTGATTTGGGGGTGTTGATTTGGGGGTGTTGATTTGGCGGGTGTGATCCGAATGCGCCGAGGATTCAGTGGCTTTTCGTTCAGTTCTCGTTCAGTTATCCGGCGCTACTGTGGCGGTGTCGTCGGTAATTGCTTGGCGTTGTCTGCAACGCTAAAGCGTCACACTGGGTGTAGAGGCAGAGCAACCAAGACGACTGTACGTTGGGAGAACGCAACGTTAACGTTGATCAAAGACGTGTCAACGAACGAGTAAAGAACTGACCAGAGATCTGAATAGAGGTCTGAATAGTGAGCTTCATAAAGAGCGACAAAAAGAGCTAAACGAAGAACTAAATGAAGAGGTGAATAAGATGAATGACCTAGCAAATGCGCCCCAAACCAAGGTTCGGGAACTGTTATGCAATCCAGCAATCAACGCCGTCCAGACTAAGAAAAAGGTTTTTTTGACTCTGTTGCTTGCGTTTTTCCCGGGGCTATCGGCTTGGGCCGGCGGCCAAGTAACCGAAGTTCCCGTGATTTCTTCCTATCCGGTGTATCAAACCGTTGTGCGCGAGGTGCCTCGCGAGCAGTGTCATATTGAACAAGTAGCGCGCCGACACTCTGGCCAGAAGTCTGCTACCCCGGCCATCGTCGGGACGATTATCGGCGGTGCCCTGGGCAATGCCGTGGGTTCTAAGAAAAAGAACAAACAGGTCGGTGCAGTGGTGGGTGGTGTTTTGGGCTACTCTATCGGCAAAGACATCGGCCGTCGCAGCGCAGAAAGGCAAGCCGCGTACGGATACGAGGATCGAGAAGTCTGCTCCACCATTTATGAGCGCGTTGAAGAAGAACGTTTGAATGGTTTCGACGTCAGCTATGCTTATGCAGGTAAAACCTACAAAACGCGTATGGCGTCAGATCCTGGTGACACCATCCGCGTACGAGTTCAGGTGCGGCCGCTATAACCAGCCGTTATTAAACGCGCGCCGGTTCGAGGCCATCGAGGTTAAAAGAATCTATGCAGCCAGCAATCATCAACGACGCGACTCTTAATCGAGGCCGCTCCACTATTGGTGCTCGCTGGCGCTGGGCCTTGCTCTGCTGTGCGGTCATAGGTTTGTGGGTGGCATCCTCTGTCCAGCCTGTTTGGGCTGAACCCGCCAGCGGCCTTGCCCCAGCGACAAACAACTTTGTTCAGCCCACTCGCGGTTCAGGTCGAATCATTGGTCTGAATCAAGCCATCCGTATTGCTCAAGAAGAAAGTGGCGGCCAAGTGCTCTCTGCAAAGTCGGTACGCCGACCCAATGGGGTGTTACATCACAAAGTGCGGGTGTTGGTGGATGGCCAGCGTGTGATGACCATGGTGGTGGATCAAAACGGACGCCTGCGCCGGGGGCGTTAACGTGCGTATTCTCATCGTTGAAGACGACGACGGATTGCGTCAGCAGTTGATCGCTCAACTGCAGCAGTCGGGTTACGTCGTCGAAGGCGCGGCGGACGGGGAAGAAGGCGAGTACTTTGCCTCTCAGTTCAGCTTTGATTTGGCCATCATCGACCTAGGGCTCCCTAAAATGAACGGCGTGGAGCTAATTACGTCTCTGCGCGAACAGCAAATCGGCGTGCCAGTTCTCGTGCTAACGGCGCGCGGACATTGGCGGGATAAGGTAGAGGGCTTAGAAGCCGGAGCCGATGACTATTTAACCAAGCCATTTCGCATTGAAGAACTTCTGGCCAGGGTCAACGCCTTGATACGTCGTTCCGCCGGCCATTCCACACCCACTCTAACCGCCGGGCCATTGCATGTGGACACCGTTAGCCAGCAGGCTTGGGTCGAAAAACAACTCATCGAACTCACGGGGTTTGAATACAAGCTATTGACCCACCTGCTGCTGGAGAGAGGGCGAGTTATTTCCAAGGCTGAGCTGACGGAGCATTTATACGCCCAAGACTTTGATCGGGACAGTAATGTGATCGAGGTGCTCATTGGCCGGGTGCGGCGCAAGTTGGGGCCTTTTGATCTGATTCAAACGGTTCGAGGTCGGGGGTATCGCATGATCGCCGACAATGGCGGTGGCGAGGAATGAATTCCATTGCCCGCCGTTTAACGCTGGCATCCAACGCGGTTCTAGTTTTGTCCTTGGCGTTGATTGGCTTTTCCTTAGAGCGCACCTATCGAGAAAGTGTCGTTACTGGTGCGGGTGATCAACTTAGACCGGTGATTTATGCCCTGATGGGATCTGCGGAGGAAGATGAGGGTTTTTTGAGCTTTGCCGATGGCGTGTCTCAGCCGCGATTGCAGCAGCCCGGGTCGGGTATGTATGCCTTGGTGGCGGATCGGGCCAACGGCGTTCTTTGGCGCTCGCCGTCTCTTGCCATAGCTGACCCCGGCGTTGACCGACAGATTTCTGCTCACGGTCTTCAGACAAGGCAATCTGATGCGGGCGTGTTTGCCTTTGACGCGATTCAGGGAGCGGTGGATCTGTACTGTCTGAGTAATGAGATTTTCTGGGAGGGCCTAAAGACCCCAGAGGTGATTTTTAACGTCTGCGTTGATCAACAGCCCTACCAAACATCCATCGGCAACTTTCGTATAGGCCTGGTGACCAGTTTTGGTGTTTTGCTGTTGTTGCTGAGTTTGGTATTAGTGCTGGCCCTGGGTTGGGGTATGCGCCCATTGCGTCAAATTCAGGATCAGCTTCAGGAGCTGGAGCAAGGTGATCGCAACCAGCTGGAAGAAGTGCAGCCCCGAGAATTGCTAGGTTTGGTCGCCAGTCTCAATCGTTTTGTGACCTTTCAGGCAGCTCAGCGCAAACACCACAGGCAAGCGTTAGATGACCTAGCCCACAGCCTTAAAACGCCTTTGTCGGTGCTGGGTCTCGGCATCCGTCGAGAGCCGCCAGATTTGCCCTTGCTGCAAGATCAGGTCAGCCGCATGCAGGGCATCGTGGATCATCAGCTATCCCGGGTCGCCCGCATCGCCCAGACCGAAACCGCGTTGGACAGACCTTGGGTCAGTGTGGGGCCGGTGGTCCAGCGACTGATACGGGCGTTATCGGTGAGCTATGCAGAAAACGAATTCGAGTTTCCTGCCCATGAAGACATTGCTCTGCGTATTCACGAAGACGATTTGTTGGATATTTTGGGTAATGTGCTGGAAAACGCCTGTAAGCACGGTGCTCGCCGTGTTCGAGTGAGCATCAGTGGTTCAGGCGGCGGGGAGGCAGTGGCGTCAAAGCAGCCAGAGGGGGCGGGTTTGATGCTTTGTGTGGAAGACGATGGGCCGGGTATCGAGCAGTCCCAAGTTGCCTCTGTGCTCAGCCGAGGCGCGCGACTGGACAGTCAGGCCCCGGGGCAGGGTATTGGTCTGGCCATGGTGGTGGAACTGTTGTCCGCCTGCGAGGGGTCAATGGATATTCAGCCAAGTGCACTTGGCGGTGTGGCAGTCTGGCTGCACTTTCCTCAAGCCCGGCCGGAAAAGGCCACTCGGTCTTAGCCTGGTGGTGGCGGGTTGCCCCGTTGACAGGTCGCCCCGATAGCGACCCGATCTGTTATTTCAACCGAGCCTCAAGGGCTGCGAAAAATCGCTGGCGCAGGGTGATGTCCGCCGGGGTTTTGGGTCCACTGTGGCACCAGCGCTCCAGCAACTGCTGGTTGTCCACCAACTGCATATTGCGCTTGCCCTGATTCATTAGCTCAATCTGCAGGGCCATGCGGGCGCCTTGCTCCTCTGCGGGTCCGGCGATATCGGCAGCCATCTCTGCTTCCATGGTCAAAGCCAGCAGATCCTCGGTGTCGGCGGTGCCGGCAACTCGATGGTTGAAAATGCTGTGGGGCGAGGTGATTTCTGAACCCGAAGCTTCTGCGTCGCTGACTTGTTCATCCCATGCTTTGAACTCTTCCAGTCGCTTGCGCTGGGACGCCTGTTTGGCGACGCTGCGCCGGGCTTGAAGAATTTGCCCTTTTTCACTCAGTACTTTGCGGAACCTGCCTTCCAAATCCTGTTCTCGTGCCCGATCTGCAAAGGCGTTGAGTTCAGCTTCTGCCTCAGCCGCGCCGGTTAGATTCGGGTCAAAAGCGTTGATCTCTTCGGCTAAGGCGCTCTCAACTTGTTTCTGTGCCGAGCGCTGAGCGGTACGTTCCTGACCTAAGCGATCAAATATCTCGTCGCAGATCTTACGAAAACGCTTCCACAATCGCTGGTCAGCCCCGCGAGGGGTCATGCCCACGTTTCGCCACTGCAATTGCAGGGCTTTGGCGCCGGCAGCCAAGTTTTCTGAGTTTTCCTGCTCAAGTAAGGCCTGTGCTTGCTCTACGAGGGCTTCCTTCGCTTTTACGTTGGTATCCCAGGCGTTCTTAACGTGGCCGTACAAGGCATCTTGAAGGGACTCAAAGCGTGCCTCGACAGGCTTTAGCGCTTTGCGGTCACAGGGGTGATAGTCCCGCCACTGCCGCCTTGCCTGACGCATGATGTTTTCGGCAGCCTTCATGTCAGCAGCAGACCAATCTGTAGTGTCCAGATACTGTTGTAGCTGGTTACACAGCGCTTTTCGGGCCTGTAAATTTTCTTTGCGCTCTTTGTTTTGCTCAGCAAAGTGTGCCTTGCAAACAGCAAATGCCTGCTCGGCTAGTTGATCGAAAGTTTGCTGTAGGTCTCTTTGTTCCTTGGGCAGCGGTCCCAGCTGATTCCATTGACCTCTCAGGTCTTTCAGTTGCTCTCGCTGATCTTCCGGATCAGCCGGTGTGTCCACTAGGTCTCGCAGCGACTGCAACAGGGTTTCGCGTTTGGGCGAAGCGGCGAACTGCTGCCAATCGCTCATTTCTCCTAATTGTTGGCTGACGTTGTTGAGGATCTTTTCCGAGCCTTGGGCACCCCGTTTTTGCAGGCCCCGGCATTTGCCCAGTACGCCCAGAGCGCGCTTGAACTCGCCTGTGTCGATCAATGGCTGGATGGTGCTGGCAAGAGTTTTAAGCTCCGAAGACAGCGCTTGTTGCTCAGCGGCAACCGCCGTTTTCTGCTCTGTGGTCTCCGCAATTTGTTGTCGTAACTGGGCCAGCTTGGGCGGTACCGGAACGTCCTTGGGCCACTGAATCGATCGTTCGGCTTGCTGGGCCCTTGATAGCCAATCGCCAAGAGCCTGAGGCGTTGCCTTTCCCGCGCCGTCCTTGGACGGGTGGCCAAGGGTATCCCAAGCCAGCGAGATCATATGCTCCCAACCGACAAGCTGTCTTTGAATGGCAGCTTGGTATTGGTCAAATGTGCGCTGCTGGGTTTCGTTGGCAGGAAAGACCTCGCTTGCCTGTAGCCACTCGCCGCGAATTTGCTCTAGGGTTGCACCGGCCTGGACGATTGCCGATTGTTCCAACCATTCGGTCCTGGTAAGCATGTCGCTGAGACTGCTGAATTGCTCTAGCAGTTTCGGGAAGGGGTTGTCTTGGGCATCGGGAACGCTGAGATCCAATCCCTCAAAGGGCTGTGAACTGGCTTTGAAGGGGGTGATGACCTCACCAGCATCTGCCAAAAAGTTCTCGGCGGCCTGAATATTCGTGAGGAGCTGCTCGTACCTCTGCTTGAGTTGTCCCAGTTTTTTACGCTGTACGATTAAGGCATCTAAGTCTTTTGGGGCGACTTTGAGTTCCCGATGGACACTGTCATCGACATTGGTTAACGCGTCGATGTGCGAAGTTAACGTGCGCTTGTTATCGCGAATGGACTCCAGCGCCTCCCGGGCCAACCGGTTACAGGCTTTATCTCGTCCACGAGACAGTTTTTCCAGCACCGATAGTCCTTGTTCGCCTTGCAGTAGCGGTAGCTTGAGCAAGCTGGCCCGAGTTTCCGATGAGGCTCGAATCGCTAACAGCGCTGCGTCTTCGGCGCGAGTTGCCTTACCGGCCAGCTGCTGGATATCAGTCTCTGATGCGGTTTCTAAGCGTGCTTGAAACACTCGGTCGTGAGCATTCACCGAATGTTCTGACGCCAACGGCAAGAGCTTGCTTAGTCGCTTGGCGGCGAGGGTTACGAGGCAGGAATGATCAAGCAGCGCGGCCAAGGTGTCCGGTTCTTGGGTCAGCGATATGGCCCGGTTGGCCGCATCTAACTGAACGCTGCTGAGTTTGTCCGTGTGAGATGCGAATTGCTCGAGTAGTAGCCTGGCAGCGGCGCCGATGCCAACGGTGTCTTGAAAATCAGGAGCCTTGCTCAAGGCAAGACACCGATCCAGCAAGGCTACTTGTTTGGCGGCGTCCAGTGAGGGCAGCCGCTCTAACTCTTTTGCATTGACGGCATCACTGCTTCGAAATAATTTCGCGAACATAATCAATCAGCTTCTATCAGGTGCGGGCTAGGCCTCGCGAAGTTTATAGACCGTTGTGGGCGCCGTCGCACAATGGGGCGCCTGCCGTATGCTTACACCCACAAAAGTACAGGGTTCGGCTGGCTTCTGCGGTGTAAGTATGGGGCAAGAAGTCGGTGCCTTCGTGAGAACCATCACAAAAGGGTTGGCGATTGCTTTTACCGCAAGAGCACCAAAAATATTTCTTACCTTCAACAACTTCCACGGGATATGGGCTCTTTTGAGCGATAACCGGATCAGACATAGGATTCTCCAAAAGTAGGTTACTTAAATTCGGGCTCATCCCACCAAGGATAAAACTCTGGTAGGTCGCTAGACACGGTATTCGGAAACTGAGCGTCACGTTTTTCTAGAAAGGCCATTACCCCTTCTTTGGAGTCCTCGGATTTGCCGCGATAGTGAATGCCTCTGGAATCAATTTTGTGTGCTTCCATTGGATGATCGGCGCCGAGCATCTTCCACATCATATGGCGGGTGAGGGCCACGGATACCGGAGCGGTATTGTCGCGAATGTCCTCTGCGATGGCTCGAGCCGCGCTCAGCAAATCTTCTGGTTCGTGCAGGCTACGCAGTAAGCCACCGTCCAGCGCTTCCTGGGCTGGGAAAACCCGTCCGGAATAGCACCACTCCAGGGCTTTGCTGATGCCTACAACTCTGGGTAAAAAGTAGCTTGAGCAGGCCTCGGGTACGATGCCGCGGCGGGCAAACACGAAGCCGAATTTGGCCGCGGTAGAGGCGATACGAATGTCCATGGCTAAGGTCATCGTGACGCCCACACCAACGGCTGCTCCGTTGACTGCTGCAATGATGGGTTTGGTGAGGTCATAGAGGCGCAGGGTCAGGCGGCCGCCGCCGTCTCGGTTGACGCCGTCTTTTTTCCGATCGTCTCGTTTGCTGGAATCGAAGGTGGCGCCGCCGCGGGACAAGTCCGCTCCAGCGCAAAATCCCCGACCTGCACCGGTAACAATGATGGCTCTGACGCTGTCGTCTGCATCTGCACGATCGCAGGCATCAATCATCTCCAGCATCATATCGTTG
>JAQWIX010000072.1 GCA_029248675.1 Pseudomonadales bacterium
TTTAATATCCGCATTGATCTGGGCCGCGGTAGCGCTGTTGAGACCATTTGGACCACTGATCTCTCCTACGAATACATTCGTATCAACGCTGAGTATCGCAGCTAGTTCCCCACTGGGACCAGCCACTAAAGGTCCCGCTCAGGTTCGTCACTTGTGAAATCTGGGGGATTGGACTCCGGTATGCGATGCTCCTCGGCGGCCCAACTGCCCAGATCAATGAGCTTACAGCGCTCAGAACAAAAAGGTCGATTTGGGTTCTTTGACGTCCACTTGACTGCCTTGTTGCAGGTGGGGCAGTTGACAATACGCGGTGTGGTCATTGCTTCACTAAAACCTCATGTAGCGAATCTACCTGTCGATAAAGATGCGGCAGATCATCATTGTTGAGAATGACATGGGAGGCTTGGGCTAGACGGTCCTCACGTTTTAACTGGGCGGCCAAAATCGCCTCAACCTGTTCCCGAGAGTTGTTGTCGCGCTCCATGGTTCTTGAAATCTGTAACTCCTCGGGCACATCGACAACCACGATCTCATCGCACCATTGAGATTGCCCAGACTCCAGGAGCAATGGATTCACTAGCAGGCAGTAGGCTGATGTGCTGGCTTCGATCTGTTCTTTGAGACATTGACTGATGAGCGGGTGCAGGAGCTTTTGAAGCCATTTACGTTCAGTAACGTCAGCGAACACCACAGCGCGAAGTTTTGGACGATTCAGGGTTCCATCCTTGTTCAGCAGATCAGGGCCGAAATGCGACGCGATCTGCGTCAGCGCGGGTTGGCCCGGCTCTACTACGGTTCGGCTTGCTATGTCGGCGTCCACCACCTCGATGCCAAGTTCCGCAAATCGATCGGCTGCCGCGCTCTTGCCGCTGCCAATACCACCGGTCAAACCTACAAGCATAAATACCCCCCAAAGCCGCAAGGGTAGCAAAAGGTGGGTCACAGCACACAAAGCAGATGCGCTTTCCCTGCAGTTGTTCTGCCAAACGAAGGTTAGGTATGAAGTAAGGCGCCCATTGAGAAGATTGGCAAGTACATGGCCAGAATCAGCCCGCCTACGACTAAACCTAAGATCAGCATCAAAGTGGGTTCGATCAGGGGCAGAAGGTTATCTACAGTGCGATGAAAGTCTTCCCGATAAACCCCGCTGGCATGTTCCAGTATCTGATCTAGCTTGCCAGTTTCCTCGCCCAGCCGAGTCATACGGCAAAACGGCTCTGGGAAGCAAGCTGATACGAGCATGGCCTGATGTAACGCAGTGCCGTTTTCGATCTCGTTAGTGATTCGACTCAGGTCTCGACGAAATAGGGCACTTCGGCTGCACGCTCCGGCATGGAGCAGACTCTCATTCAAAGGCACTCCTGCGGCCAGCATCGCAGCTAGGGTGCGACTGAATTCAGCGATATTTGCTCGTTGGATTAGGGATCCAAATACGGGCAGGCCTAGGAGCAGGCGATCAAAAACCAAACTTACAGACGTTGCGTTTTTAACGAGTGTCAGGGTCGCCATAGAGCACGCTGCGATTAGGGCCAGGACTGGACCACCGTAGGATTGAAGAAATAGTGAAATGTTCATCACCCACTGGGTTATGTTGGGAAGTTGTTGCTTCTGCTGGGAGTACATTTTTGCGAACTCTGGCATCACAAAGGTCAGCAGCAGCCAGGTTACCAGCACCGCGGTTAGCAAGATCAGAGCAGGCTGCAATAGGCTTTGTCGTATCTTTCGGTGTAATGACTGGGTTTGCTCTAAATGGTTTGCAAGATGGGTTAGCGCCCTGTGAAGCTGCCCAGTATTTTCTTCGCTGCGCACAAGGCTGACAAAGTACGGGTTAAATACGGCCGGATGTTGAGCCATGGCGTCACCCAATTTAAGACCTTCGTGCAGGTTGTTCTTCAACCCCTGCACGAGCGTCGACTTTGCGTTTTTGTCACGTTCTTCTAGCAGGTCAAGGGCATCGACGACTGGAATTCCGGCAGACAGCAGATCGGCCAACTGACGACAGAAAAAGCCGAGTTGTTTTTTGCTTACACGTATTTTGGATTTTGAGGGTTTTCTGACGTGGACTTGAATGTGATCAGAGTTGTTGGTTTTTCTTAATGGCGATTGTTGGCGGATTCGGACGCCTGATATCCCTAACCCTGCCAGCTTCGATTGGGCATCTGTGAGGGATTGAGCCTCCAGGGTGCCGTGCTGGGGTAACCCTAAGGCATCGGTGCCTTGCCACCGGAAAGCATTCATGAAACGAACTCCTCAGCGGTGAGAACATTCGGGCCGAAAGACGCTTGAGGTAAAACGCGCTCAATTTCTTCAAGGCTGGTTTGTCCATCAAAGTAGCGGGATAACCCAATGGCTCTCAGGTTTTGATTTGGGCTTGGGGCAAAGGCCGATTGCCAATGAGCGTCGCCTTGATCGCTGTGTGCCACCTTGGGCGATCGGCCGCATTCGTCGGTTTGTGTTGGGCTATTCCTAGCACATGATATGGGGCTACAGAGTTCAAAAATCCCCAGTCGTCCCCGATATCCCCTCAAACAAGCGGCGCAGCCGCGAAAATTGGGATGAAAGACTTTGGCACCGCTGGTTGAGGCAATGCTGCCCGGTTTGCGGTCGGGTATTTTACATTGATCACAGAGGCGTCGAAGTAAGCGTTGAGCGATTACTAGGGTGACAGATTCCTCAAGGTCCCGGTCGCTGATGCCGAGTTGCCGCATGCGCCCAAGGGTTGCCGAGGCAGATTTGGTGTGGACTGTTGATAGCACCAAGTGGCCTGTTTGAGCGGCTCGAATGGCCATGGAGGCAGTATCTGGGTCTCGAATCTCTCCCACCATCAGTACGTCTGGGTCTTGACGCAGCAAGGCTCTCAGCGAGTTGCTGAAATCCAATCCAATTTGCGTTTTGATGCCGACCTGGTTGATGCCGGGGAGCGGTATTTCCACCGGCTCTTCCGCGGTCGAAATGTTTATGTGGCGCTGGTTCAGCGTTTGCAGCGCACTGTAAAGCGTCAGTGTCTTACCGCTACCGGTGGGTCCCGTGACTAGGATTAAGCCCTGAGGCTGAGCTAAGGCATTGCTTAAGTCGTGAAACTGGTTTTCGTTTAAGCCGAGATCCGACAGGGGCAAGATTGAGGATTCTTGAAGCACAATTCGCAAAACAAGTTTTTCTCCCCAAAGGGTGGGTAACGAACTCACCCGCAAATCCAATTGTTGGCCACGACAAATGACCGATATCCGGCCGTCTTGGGGTAGGCGTCGCTCAGCGATATCTTGCTTTGCCAAGATCTTGATACGTGTACACAAGCGCTGGGCAATGTCCGCCGAAGGGCTGGGCAGGTCGTGGAGAAGACCGTCCACCCGCAATCTAATCTGCAAACCGGTTTTTTGTGGTTCAAGGTGCAAGTCTGAAGCGCGTTGTTGCAGCGCTTGAGCAAATAGCGCATCCACATAGGCCGCAGCAGATGTAGTTAACGTCTTGGATTTCTCATCCTCTGGGTTAAGAGCGCGTGATTGCACGGGTCAACTCGTAAATCTGTCCTTTATGACAATCACTCTAAGCCGATAGTGCCAAGGTGAAATGGGAGAATTCGCAAGCCCATGTAGGTTCGCATGCAGTGTCTTTGAGAACCGATTTACATAAATGCCAGCGAGTTTGGGTGGCGGCATCTCAAGACCGTGCCCACGCTGAGCGTGTGTATACAAAGACCGTGGGGCAATGATGAAAAAGATCCAGCATACGATTCAAAAAACCGCACCAAGAGTAAGCTTGCGACGAAGGGAAAGCTTGGGAAGATGGGAAAGCTTGGGAGGAAGGCAAAGCTTGCGAGGAAGAGAGTGCGCGCCAGGGACCACGGGTTTGCGAAGAAGGAAAAAAATTCCAAAAAAGGAAGAGACTCCAACGCTGCCAAGCGGCTCAACGCTTGAAAAGCAGGGTGGTTTTTCGCTGATCGAACTTATGATCGTGATCGCCATCATTAGCGTGGTGACTACGTTTGCCATTCCTGCGTACCAAAATTACGTGGTATCCGCCAACAGCACCAAGCTCAACGTGCATTATCGACAGGGCGTCAACTGGGTCCGCACGGAAATGGCGCGACTGCAAACCCAAATAGCCGGCGGAGCGGACCTTGCAACACTAGAGGAAACGAGAAACGAGGTGGCCGAGTGGGTCGATGCCTTACTTCAGGATGTGGCGGGCTCAGAAACGGCATCGCCCTTGGGTGGCCCTGCTTTCGCCGTGGCTGCTCAAGACGCTCCTCCCGGAGCCGTGACGCTGGCGCTGCAAGGCTCCATATCCGATGGTAGCCTGCAGCTGACCATTGTTCGCCCGATATTCGGTGATTGGGAAAACGCTGATACAACTCGATTCTGTTGGGGAGGCGTCGATTGCGTTGTCTCAGCTCCTTGAGCGAGCTCAAGGGTTTTGATTGTGTTTATGCAGAGAGCGCCTAAGATCCAAGGGGCGACACAATTGCGGACAATGACCCCAGCTCTGGCCCCGAAGGTCGTCACGATTCCTAGGTGATCAAAAAAGGTGATCAAAAAAGGTTGTCAAATAAAGGACCATAACCCCAGTGCTTACGAAAACAGGTCGCACAAAAACGGCTACCTAGAGCGAAGTGTTGCAAAGAAAGTTCCTGCAAAGAGAGCTCCTGTAAAGAGTACTCTTGCACAGAAGGCTCCAGCAAAGAGGGCCTCGACAGACAGATTTCTAACAACGAGAGGTTCGGCACATGCCAGTTCAAAACACACGGACCCTCCAAACAAAGGGTTCACCGACAGAGGCTTTGCATGCACCGGCGA
>JAQWIX010000099.1 GCA_029248675.1 Pseudomonadales bacterium
GCTCAGCCATAGCCTTCTCGAAATTCACCGGTTCGGCGTCTTCGTTTTGGGTCGCGGCGAGGGACGTTTTTTGTTTACTCATGGGAGCAAAGTAGCAGGGCTACGTCCCAGTGAAAAGTCACGATGGGCCTGTGATTAGACTTTATTGTTATGGGCTTCTGCTTTCGATAGAGGCACTCAACACGTTCAGTTTATCCGCCAGGGCGCCGGGGACCTGATTGCCGTCGACATTCAGCAGCATGGTGTTATGAGTCTGGCGAGCATAAGGCTGCCAAGGGGGTTCGCCGGTTAGATTCGGGTTGCCAGTTTTTGCAAACTGGGTCCAATAATTGGATATACGCTCGGCCATTACAAAGTCGTCGGCCACCCAAAAGTCACCGGTCTGCCCTACGTTATTAAACACATAGGCAAGGTCGCCGGAGTGATAGGCGCCGGCACTTCGAACGCCCCCGGGTAGCTCCAGATCTGGCTGATCGAACTGATAGATACGAAAAGCCGGCGGCACATAGTCCATGAAATAGAGGTAGGCGGGGGCATCGATGGCGTCCTGATAACCTGCCCAGCGACGCATGGACAAGGCCATAAATAAGTCATCGCCGATTCTGTGTTGCGCCACACCGGGGCTTTCGGCAAGTTCTTCCCGGTAGGCTGTCTTCACTTGGTCGGCAAAGTCGCCAAACGTGTTAAGCAAAAACTGATCAAACTGCTCTATCGAGAGGTTCGCATTTAGGGGCAGTAACTCGACGCCTTCATTGGCCAAGGAACCCACCAATATCGGAACGGGAGTTTGCTGGCCAGCAGCAAAGGTGTGTATCGGTGGTTTCGGTACAACCCAGCCGTCGACGGTGATTAGCCCCCGACCTGTATCCCAGCCCGTGGTCATGCTGGCTTGCAGTAGCGCTTCACTCCCAATGGCCCTGAGGTCTTGGGCGCTGATGTCTTGCTGCTGGGGTAATAGATGTTCTGCCAGCCGGCTGCCACGGGCCTCGCCGGTAGGGTCCGTGGCAAAGTTACCAAAGTAGGCGGCAGACTGGCCGATGGCTTTGTGGAACAAGCCGTCGCTAAGCGGGGAAGCCATCAGGGCACAAATGCTCATGGAGCCTGCGGACTGGCCGAAGATGGTGACGTTGTCAGGGTCGCCGCCGAAGGCGCGAATGTTGTCTTGTACCCACTGCAGTCCCGCAAGTTTGTCCAGCAGGCCGTAGTTGCCGCTGGCGCCATGTTCAGACTCGGCGCTCAGTGCAGGGTGGGCGAAAAATCCCCAAGGTCCAAGGCGGTAGTTGACGCTCACTACGACCACACCCTTGCGTGCCAGTTGGGTGCCGTCGAAGACCGGCGCATGGGTAAATCCAACGCTATGGGCGCCACCATGGAACCAAACCATCACCGGCAGCGGCTCTTGGGCATGGGTTTTACTCTGGCCCCAAACGTTTAGATACAAACAGTCTTCACTGTTTGGGAAATCGCCACGGCTCCAAACAAAGTTTTCCATGTCTGTGGCTTGGTAGCAGGCTGGGCCAAAGTTTTCGGCGCTTCGCACAGCATCCCAAGGTTCAACTGGGGCGGGTGGACGCCAACGCAGTTCGCCAACTGGCGGTTTGGCAAAGGGGATTCCGCGAAACGCGGCGATGCCTTGGTCGGCATCAGCCCAGAGTCCTCGTATCGGCCCGGACAGCGTGTCACGGATCAATGTTTGCTCGTTCATAGACGCATTTTCCTTGGATCCACAGGCGTTCAGCAAGGCGAGGAGGGCCGTTACCACGAAAGTTGTTTTCACTGTCCATGCCATGTTGGGTTCTGCGTCGTTAGGCCAGACCCAAGCGCTGGCAGGCCTCCTCGCGTAGGTCCCGTTTTAGAATTTTCCCCGACGCTGTGCGCGGCAGCGGGTCATGTTGTTGGTGCACATGGCGAGGGATTTTGAACTTGGCTAAACGCTCCTGTAAAAAGGCGGCCAGATCGTCCTCGGTAATGGTCTCCGCGACGAATAGCGTGGTGCCCACTTCTTCACCTAAGCGCTCGTCCGGCACGGCGTAAACCGACGCCTCTTGAATTAGCGGGTGCTCCAGCAAGGCGGCTTCTACCTCCCCGCAGCCAATGTTTTCGCCGCCTCTAATCACCAAGTCTTTGATGCGGTCGACAATGTACAAATAACCCTCATCATCTAAATAGGCCACGTCGCCGGTGCGCATCCAGCCGCCGGGCAAAAACGTTTCCTCGTTGGCGTCGGGTCGATTCCAGTAACCTCTGAAAACCCCGGCACCACGAATCAGTAGCTCGCCACGTTCACCGGCGGCAAGGGCATTGCCTTGTTCGTCGATGACTTTCAGCTCCATCACCCCGCTGCAGCGGCCGGAACTTTCCGGATGATCAACGTAGTCCATACCACCAATACCGGTGCCGATGGCATTGGTCTCTGTCATACCCCAGCCGGTACCGGGCAGAGCATTTACAAAGGACTTTTCAATACTCCGCACCTGTTCTGGTGCCCGGGGGGCACCGCCGCCGCCTACCGAGGCCAATGAGCTGAGATCGTGCTGGCTGCGTTTTGCTTCTTGTACCAAGTCGCCGGTCATAGCCGCCGGGGCAATGAATGAATTTATTTTTTCCGCCTCAATAAGTGCGGCTGCTGTGGCTGCATCCCATTTATACATGGACACCAGTTTGCGCTGGTGTCGGTAGCTGGCCAAATACACCGCGTGAGAACCGGTGGCGTGGAAAAGTGGCACCGCTAAGAGCGTGGCGGCTTGATTGGCTGGCGGTGGCGGCGGCTCTGGCAACATGGCAAGTGCGCACTGCTGATCCAGCTCCCAGCTCATTAGGGCAGCCAGAATGTTCTTATGACAAGACACCACTCCTTTGGGATGGCCTGTGGAGCCAGAGGTGTACAGAATTGTTGCATCGTCCTCGGGCTCTGGTTGCTGCTCGGGCATGGGCAAGTTTCCAAGCTCGCTATGCTGCTTGGCGAGCAGCGCACTGAGCTCCGGGCTGTCAGCAAAGGCCGATGTGCGCACCGCAATGGTTTGAACCTCCAAGGGTTCGTCTATTTGCGCAAAACGCTGCAGGCGTTCGTCGTCGGCCAGCAGCACCTTGGCGCCGCTGTCCTTCAAGCCATAGGCCATTTCATCCGGCTGCCAAAGCGCATTCATGGCAACGGCCACGCCGCCTACCGAAGTGACGGCCATAAATGCCAGCACCCATTCGGGGTAGTTACGCATGGAAATGGCTACTCGATCACCCTTGGTTATACCGAAGTCCCGCACCAACAGTTGGGCAACCTGTGCGCATTTGTCATAAGTTTTGGCAAAGGTCAGGCGTTCATATTCATAGATAAGAAATTCCGCATCGCTGGCGCTGTCGGCAAATAGCTCCCGCAGGGTAGGCGGTGCATTTTTGAAAAATCGGCATTCTCTGCCATATACGGTGCTATCGATCAGCTCATAGGGCTGGTTTGGCGCTGTGAGCGTGGCCAAGGCTTCTGCTCGGCTTGGTAAATTGTCTGACACGGCTGAAATACTCCCTTCCTCTTCCCCGTTTCCTGCGTCAATAATAGACAAAGGCATTGCCCAGACTTTAGCGAAAGCTCCGGCATAACCCAACTTGACACAGCTGCCGCTGGCAGCCAGAGACGAGCGCCGCCCGCGCACCAAGGGACACAAACAGGAGAGGCCAACCATGACAACCGAGCTAACCGATACGCTGATTCAATCTTTGCAAACCATTGATACACCCACGGTATGCAATGCCTTGGAACTGTTAATTCCGGCACGACGAGGCTATGGCTTTACTACCAGTCAGCTTGTGTGCACCCGGCCCGAGTTACCGCCCATGATCGGCTATGCCCGAACGGCCACCATCCGCGCTGCACACCCATCGGACCTTTCTGGTAAGGAGGCCAGAGCATTGTCAGACGCCTACTACGCCTACATAGATCAGGGGCCTAAGCCCAGTATCGCGGTGATTCAAGATTTGGATGGCAACAATGGTTACGGCTGCCTGTGGGGCGAAGTGAATTCCAATATCCACAAAGGCTTTGGCTGTGAGGGTGTAATCACCGATGGCGGGGTGCGGGATGTGCCAGACATTGCCCCCGGCTTTCAAATGCTCGCGGCCAGCGTGCTGCCGTCTCATGCCTATGTGCACGTGGTGGACTATGCCCGGCCGGTAGATGTGGCCGGCATGCGAGTAATGGACGGTGACATCATTCACGCAGATCAGCATGGTGCTGTGGTTATTCCTGCCGACGTTATCGCAGAGGTCAAAGGAGCGGCGGAGCAGTTGGCGCGTCGTGAAGCGGTCATTATTTCAGCCGCCCAAGCCCCCGGCTTTGATATTGAAAAGCTGCGAAAGGCTCAGGGAGACGCGGCGGAGATACACTGAACCGATTCGACTCTGGGGCGAAAGGCTGGAACTAAAAAGGGACCTTAAGAAAGCGATGGTTTTTCTCGTAACCCCGGCGGCGTGGTTCCCAGATCCTCTCTGATACCGGTAACTAGCTCCTGATCGGGCTGGGCCACGATGTACCGCGCGATGTATTGGCCGTGTTCGCTGAGGGTGTCGTAAAGGTCCCTTGGCATGCTGGTCCTCATCGGCTCGCGATACCAAGGCGCATGGAATTCTGCGTTTGGCATGGCACGAACATGATCCGAAAGATTCGGCGTGCCGCCATGCCAGGCTCGGGTGTCACGGATTAGCACGCTGCCGGCTGGAGCAGGGCAAACGGTACAGAGCTTCATCCACTCCGGCTCCTCTGCCAGCTTGGGGATTCTTTGCTGGCTGTGCTGGGTGCCGGGTATCTGCCTGGTTGGTCCATTGATGGCGGTAAAGTCGCAGGTCAAAAAATTGCAGCAAACATAGGGACAGGGTAGGTCTCGATAGTTCAACTGGCCTCGTGGGTCATGGAAGGAGCCGAAGGTTTGGCCGGCGTATTCGATGCGGTCGTTCATATCCGAATGCAGGGGCTGATAACTGCTGGCTCCGGGCAAACAGAAGTCGCCACCCGCCCCGCGCAGTATGTAGTCACGGCTGCCGAATATCGCTGTGATAATAGGCGTGATCGTTAGCAGATCGGCCAGCATGGCCCAAGCAGGCTCGTGCAGCAGTTGGCCGGTAAGGCTGGCGGAGCCGAAGGAGTAGCGGTGACTGCCTCGGTTACCTTGGCGGTTTCTGTCCTTGGCCAAGATGTCGCGTATTACTCGCTCCGACGCCTCCTTTAGCTCGGCCAATTGGTCACTCGTTAGGGCGTTCTCTATGACGACAAAACCGTCCCGGTAAAAAATCCGCACCGCGTCTTCGATATCAGATGGCTGTAAGCGCTCCAATCCCTTGATGCCGTTGTGCTGCTGCAAATAGTCCCGCTGCTGGTCAAAGTCATCGGCAGATCCGCGGGCCCATCCCAACTCGTCCAGTGTCCCTTTATAGGCTTTGGTATCTTTCAGCAGGGCCGGTTCGCCCGGAAATCCGCTGTTTTTTGATGGGTGATTTTTCGCCACAGGCCCTCCCTATTTTGGTCTTGGTCATGAGAGCATAAGTGCTCGGAGTTATTTGAGGAATGGGGAAATGACCACAGTAAAACCAGACGCCCAGTACCCACTGCACGGCTTAAAAGTGTTGGATTTCTCGCGGGTGCTTGCCGGCCCGTTTGCTGGACGCATGCTTAGCGACCTTGGTGCAGATGTTGTCAAGATTGAGCCGCCCGATGGCGATGTCACTCGCCTGTGGGGTCGCGTGGTGGCTGACCTACCCGGTTATTATCACCAGCAGAATGCGGGTAAGCGCAATATCTGCATGGATCTGCGTGCTCCCGGCGCGGTTGATCTTGTGAAGTCCTTGGTGGCTGAAGCGGATATCCTCATCGAGAACTACCGCCCAGATGTGATGCCGAGGCTGGGCCTTGGTTATGAGACGTTGCAAGCCGTCAACCCCGGACTAATCATGCTTTCTATATCCGGTTTTGGTCAGGGCGGCCCGGAGTCTCATCGTCCTGCCTATGCTCCTATCATTCACGCCGAAGCAGGATTAATGCAGCGTCAGGCCAATCGGCAAGGCATTCGTGTATCGGATCTGCCGCTGTCTGTAGCCGATACCAACGCCAGCCTGCATGGGCTGGTAGGTCTGCTGTCTGCGGTCATCATGCGCCAGCGCACCGGTAAGGGGCAGCATATCGACATTGCTATGATCGATGCGACTTTTGCCACCGACGATCAGGTGCACTATGCCATGGAGGATTCCGAAGACACCGCGGCTCTACCTAACGATGTTTGGCCAACCGGCGCCGGCTCCATTTTGCTCTCGGCTGACTTTCGTTTTCTATGGATGCAGTTGACCAAGCTCATGGGCATCAATGATCCGACCACGAAGGACATGCCGCTGGCAGAAAAAATCAGCACTCGCAGGGCCATTGTTGCCGAGTATATGTTGGGGCTAGAGAGTTGGGATCAGGTTGAAAAAGCCATGCACACCATGAATCTAGCCTGGGGCAAGGTTCGGCAGCCCGCCAATGTGGTGGAGCAACCTACCCTGGTGGCTCGGGGCGCCATCGTGCAAATGGATGACCGTGCTGGTGGCACCCGTCCCCTCACCCAATCCCCCTATCGGTTTTCCGATGCCAGCAGCGGTGTTCGGGGTCCTGCCCCGCACCGTGGTGAGCACAATGAGGATGTACTAGGAGAATGGCTAGGTCACAGCGCTGAAGCGGTTGCCGGCTTCACCCAAGACGGGGTACTGCAGCGTGACGAGGACGCTCTGGGCCGGGCGGGAGATCTGGCTAAGTCCTAGGCTAGGATCCGTCGAGATCAGACTAGGATTAGTTCGTTGCGACCATCGGTGGACTACGCCGCAAGTGGTAGGTCAGCTTGCGACCGTTTGGCAGTTTGGAGTCCAGCGAGCGCCACTGTCCGCCTTGTCCAAAGCCCAAGGTGATGTCCATTTTATCGCCTTTCAGAAAGTACTGATTGGGATTCTGATTGGCATCGGCAGCAGTAACTGGCCCTATGGAAACGTCGACGATTTGTCCGGTCTGACCGTTCAGCAGCTGTTGGCGCGTCAGGAGCTTGGGCGACCAATAGGCAAAGGTCATTAAGCAGGCTTGGTCCAGTACCGTTTCGATATTGGCTTCATTTTCCTCGGTCGTTTGCATGGCGTAGCCGTTGTCTGTCGCCGCGCCCTTCAAGCTCAAAACCGTATTGTTGGTCTTGGTTTCACTCTCGATAGTGACCAAGCACATGTTCGAGTCATATTGCTCTCGCACTTCATGATCGTAGGAAAACAGGGTTACCCCTAGCAGGCGATATCGAAACTTCGCCCGGGCGGTGATGTCAAAACCCGAGGGACCTTGCGTGGTAACAAATTGGTGGAATCCCACATCTTTACCGTCAATGCGCACGTCGAACACCCAAGTTTGCTGATTGCCCGTTTGGTCACTGGCCTGGGCAGTTTCGTGGATGCCTAGGTTCATGCCGAAGCCAAGGCATAGCAGCACTGACCACCAGCCGAAGCGCTGTTTTAAAAGGCGGAAACCAGCCCGAGTCGTGTCCATGAGCAAATCGCCGACGGGTATTTTAAACATCCCGCTGCCGGGCAGCTTGGGGAAGAACGCCGGAGTCCGTCGCTGATAGCTATGGTAGTCCGGTCGACGATTCTCGATACCGGTTTCAGTGCGCTGTACGCCGGTAAATCGCATCAGCAAATAGGTTAGCAACACCATGGGCAGAAAGGCGAGGACGGCCAGAGACTCCATGAGGCTAAAGGCGCTGACGCAAAATCCCAGCCAGAAAAGCCATTCGCCGAAATAGTTGGGGTGCCGAGATAGAGACCATAGCCCGGTGCTTAGTACATGAGTGGGTTGGGCATGTTTCAAAAAAGCGGTTAGTTGCAGGTCAGCGGCGACCTGCCATGCCAAGCCAATCAGGGCAATGGCGAGGCCAAGGTAGGCCAGCCATGACCATTCAGGCACTGTTAGGGCGGGTATCAAGGCCAAGGACATGATCAAGGCCATCAGGCTTTGGGGAATAAAAATCAGATACAGGCTTGTTTGGGCAAACGAGTCGCCCCGGCCGTACCGCACTGCGGTATATCGGTGATCCTCCGGAGCACCCACTTGGCGAACGCTCAAGTGTGTGGCCAACCGCACTGCCCAGAAGGCCAGCAAGGTAAAGGCAAGTGTGGCGCCCAAGGTGACGGTTTCGGGGATGAGCAGCAACCAAACGAGGCCGGCCAGTAAATGATGCAATGGCCAAAAAATGTCAGCGATGCTGGCACGCTGAAAACGAGTCGCAAGATACCAAGCCAATATGCCCAGCATAGTTAGGGCGACACCGGCGGTAACCAGTGCAGTAATCATGGTCCGGATGCCTCCGGTACAAAGCGGTTGTTGATGCTGCGAATCACGCGGCCCAAAACGGGCACGTGCTGATAGAAGCCCTGTCCGGTGTCCCAAAAGTCCTGATGCATGATGACTTGTCCTTGGGAGTTGAAGCGCAAGTGGGTGATGCCAATGCTGTCACTAATGACGGTTTTTCTCACCGGTGTAAATTGCGATTGCATCGACCAGACCAAGTACACATCCGGTCCAGAAACCAAGGTTTGCAGCATTTGCACTTGGACTTGGGTCTCGGCGTCTACTAGGCCTTGAAAATGGACGACCACGTCGTCGCGATTTCGGGTGTGCATGAGCGAATCGCTGAAGTGCAGGGTCGAAGCGTAAAGCTGGCCGGCAAGCTGCGCAGAGTCAGCGGCGCCGAGGTTAGACAAGAACTCGCTGAACTCTTCAATATTCTGGTCGGTGATTTCACTTGTGCCCTCGAATTCGTTCAGGGCTAAGCGGTATACCTCTGGGTATCCCGGCAGGTTTTGTTGGGTCGACGTGCAGCCCGCCAGAGTAGTGCAAACAATAAACATAAGGGGTATTAATCTCATGGCGCCAGATTAGTGAGGTCGTCGTGAAGAATGGGTGAATGGCTTTTCACAGACTGCTTCACGACCACTTCACGCAGAATGATAAAAACTGCCTGCCTCAAAGCTCCCGTAGCTGAGATTGATTCTCCTTCTGTGCGAGAGAGGCAGCGTTCCACAAAACGTACATGCCGCAAACTCTCTGACCAAGGTCGAAGCCTGCTTGCTCTGGGATGACCCATTTAGCAGGCAAGTCACAGAGAACAGGTTCATGAATGATCCTCAGAATAGAAGTACAGGTGGTCCTCAACGTCGACGGGTCGCCGTAGTCGGTGGTGGCATCTCCGGTGTCGCAGCCGCCCATCGTCTAGCCGAGTCCGTGGACGTGACGCTGTTCGAAGCCCAGCGCCGGCTGGGTGGACACACAGATTCACATTCAGTTTGGGTGGAAGACAAGGTCTATACCATCGACACCGGCTTTGTGGCTTTCCATCCATCCGGGCACGCAAGTTTTTGCCAATGGTTGTCGCAGATCGGCGTGCCAACTCAGCGCACCGACCTAACCTTCAGCGTGCGTGCAGATCACGAGGATCTGGAATACAGCACCATAGGGTGGCGCACGTTTTTCTCCTCCAGTCAGCTCATGCTGTCGCTGACCCATTGGCGTTTGCTCTGGGATTGGCAGCGCTTCCATATGGAAGCGCCTGAAGCAGCAGAGCATCTGGGATCCGTGAGCGCCGGCGACTATTTCCGTCAAAATAACTACAGCCAACGGTTTGTCGAGCGGCACATGGCTCCTTTGTGCGCAGCGCTTTGGGCACAGAGCCAAGCCAGCGCCTTGGACACGCCGCTACAACATTTGGCCTCCATCGTTCAGAACCAGAAGATTTTCCAGCATCCGGCTCAGTCTCTTTGGCAGGTGGTTAGCGGTGGTGCATCACAATATTTAGAGGTATTTGCTCAGCAGTTTCCCGGAGACATTCGGTGCAGCGCACCAGTGCGTCGAGTAAACAGACAGAGTGATGGCGTGACCATCGAGACCGATAATGAGTCCATGCAGTTCGATGCCGTGGTGATGGCCTGTCACAGCGATCAGGCCTTAGACGCGTTAGTGGCCCCGACGAAAAAAGAACAGGAAGTGTTAGGCGCAGTTCGTTATGTGGATAACCAGGTCATCCTCCATAGCGATGCCACCTATATGCCCAGAGATCCCCAGAACTGGTCCAGTTGGAATGCGCGCATTGACGAAGACACTGGTCGCTCGGAGACAACTTATTGGATGAATCGGGTTCAAGGCATTAAAGGACCCCAGTTCTTCATCACGCTGAATCCTCTGCAAACACCCAAGCGTATTTGGACCGAGCGCACTTACCGGCATCCGGTACTGGATGCTCATGCTTATCAAGCGCAACAGCGGCACGCGGAAATTAGCGGCGCCGATCGCACATTCTATTGCGGTGCGTATTGGGGCATGGGCGGTCACGAAGACGGCTTTCGCAGTGGCGTAGACGCGGCAGACCGCGTGCTCGAACGCCTGCCTGAGCTGGCCAGCGGAAGATCTGTAGCGGCCCAAGCATCCGATTATTCGGCAGACCTTGGCAGCGCGGATCAACACCAGGGTGGCTAAGGGTTAGACACGTTGATCAAGTTTCTTACTGGCCCGGGTGGCTACAAGGTAGCGAACGCCTTGATGATGAAGGCAGCGTGGCTGTGCTGCGTCGTTGGCGGTGCCTCCTATGGTGCGGCTGCTCTTGCCTGTATGTTCGCCCTGAGTATATGGCGTCGAGAGTTCGCCCAAGATCTGCCTTTCGTGCTCCTACTGGGGTCCATTGGTCTTTGTCTGGACACGTTTTGGATGTATGCGGGCGTTTTGGACTATGGCCAGGCGGCCATTGCCCTTCCCCTTGGCATCACTCTTGCGCCTTCCTGGATCATCATGCTCTGGTTGGCGGTAGGTTTAAGCATCCGGCACAGCCTGTATTTTTTGGTGACTCGGCCATTATTTGGCGCGCTTTTGGTGGGATGTGGCTCGCCTCTGTCCTACTTAACAGGAGAACGTTTTGGCGCGGTAGTGATACCGTCTCTTGAGGGGATGGTAGTCTTAGCCGTGGTTTGGATCGCGTTGTTTTACGTCGTTTTTTCTCGGGCGAAAACACAGCTGACCGCTGTTTAGGGCTTGTGTCATGATCGGTGCTCTGGAGTGGGGTAAGCCCTTCGGTAGGCCAATATCTTTTAGGAAAGCTGCGTGAAGATTCGACGAACCAAGCTCATGACCAAGCTAGGCCGAGTGGTGGCTTTGCAGGTCGTGCTGATCAGCGCGGCAGTTGCTGCTGGGATCTACATAACCAACTCCATCATCGAAGATTTCCTGATTACTGAAGCCTTGGAAAATGAAGCTGCGCACTATTGGCAGCTTCATGAAACCAACCCCAACCAACCCCTGCCGAATACCGCCAATTTGCGCGGGTATCTAGTGACCGACGAGACCATCACTGCACCTGGGCAATCAGAGCGGTCAAAGGGTCTGCCATCCGAGGCATTGCAGAAGTCCCCAGGGTTCATGGGACGAGTTGCCATAGGCGACGCCACGCCCACTCTTTATGTGAGCCAGCAAACCCCTGGCGAAGGACCGGTTCTGTATCTTATTTTCGCCAGCGAAGATGTGTCACAACTTGCTTTTTACTTCGGCATCATGCCCCTGTCCTTGGCCTTGTTGATGGTCTATGGCTTTTCCTTTCTAACCTATCGCCTGTCCCATCGGGCCATATCCCCCATCGTCAAGCTTGCGGACTATCTGGAAGATTTTCGGTTCGGTGGCTACAACCAACCTGCGGTGGACCTGAGTGATCTGCGTGCCTTGGCGAATGCCGAGGTGGACGTGATGATCGATGCCATTGACAGCTTTGCCGAGCGTCTAGATACCTTCATCGAGCGTGAGCGCATCTTTACTCGAGACGCCAGCCATGAGTTACGCACTCCGATTGCGGTGTTCAAGGGCTCTCTCGATCTGCTGCAGCGCAAATCGGATCGTTCGGAAGATGACGTCAAAGCCTTTGCGCGCATGCGCCGGACCGTCGACGACATGGAAGGACTGATCGAAACACTACTGCTGCTGGCGCGAGGCGAGGAAGTCGAGCGCATTGACGAACTCCGCTGCCTAAATGAGTTGGTGCCCGGATTTGTTGAGCAAGTGTCTGCCCTAGCCGAAGAGCGCGGGTTGGATTTGAGCGTCGATGATCAGGCTCAGCTCTGGGTCAAAGCGCCAGTTCGGGTCATTCAAATTGTGTTAATTAACCTGTTGCGTAATGCCATTAATTACACCCAACAAGGCTCTGTCGTGGTGCGAATTACGAAAAACGCCATCAGCGTAATCGACACGGGTATTGGAATGAGTCCTGAAGAATTACAGCATGCTTTTGAACCGTTCTATCGCGGTGAACGCAGCCGCGCCACCAGCATGGGGCACGGGCTAGGCTTGTCCATCGTGCGGCGACTTGTGCATCAGTTCGACTGGCCGATTCATGTACAGAGCAACGTGGGCCAGGGTACCGAAGTCACCATCGAGTTTTTTGACAGCTAGCAACCGGCAGGATTTTAAGATCTGGCGAGTTTCCACACGGCAAGGGTTTGATCTCGGGCAGTGCTCAGATCAATCATCGGTGCCGGATAGCCGTCGACACCCCCGTATTTCCACGGCTCTAGCACCTGCTTTTTGTCGGCTCCGGCCAGTTCGGGAATCATGCGTCGAACAAAGTCACCGTTGGGGTCAAAGCGCTCAGCCTGCCGGATTGGATTAAAGATTCGAAAGTAGGGCACTGCATCGGTGCCGGTCGAGGCACTCCACTGCCAGCCGCCATTGTTCGCAGCAAAGTCACCATCTACCAGTCGAGCCATGAAATAGGATTCGCCCAAGCGCCAGTCCAAGAACAGATGCTTGGCTAGGAATTGAGCGGTGACCATACGCAACCGATTGTGCATCCAGCCTGTAGAGTTGAGCTGGCGCATGCCGGCATCAACAAACGGAAATCCAGTTTCGCCTTGTTGCCAGCGCTGGAGTTGTTCCTTGCTGAGATTCCAGGGCAGCGCATCGGTTTCTTTTTTAAAGGCATGGCCCGTGGCTAGTCGCGGATGTTCCGCCAAGATGTGGTTGTAGAACTCCCGCCATACGAGTTCGCTGATCCAAGTGTCGGCCCCGGGGTTCCCGCCGAATAGTCGGTGGTCGTTGTGTTGATAGGCGGCTTCCAAGCATTGATTCGCCGAGATCGTACCCGCGGCTAGATGCGGTGACAGCTGGCTCGTTCCCTGTAAGTTAGGAAGATCTCTTTCGCTTTCATAGTCTCGGATCTTCTCCGCGGCAAACTCTTGGAGTGTTGTGAGGGCGTTGGCTTCGCCGCTGGGCCATCGATCCTCGCCAAAAGACTTGGATACGCCGTCAACAACAGCGGGGGTCGCGGCTCCAGCAACTGGTGAGCCTTGAGGTTCGGGCCTAGGTAAACAGTGAACACCACGGTCGATGCAATGGGCAAACCAGCGTTTTTTGAATGGCGTGAATACCGAATAGGGGGAACCGTCTGGTTTGCGCACGCTTCCCGGTGGCAAACTGGTAAAACCTTGGTGCCGCTCTACCGCGATGCCTGCGTCCGCTAGGGCACTGGTGACCCGCGTATCTCGTCGCTGTTCGTCAATGGCGACCTCGTCGTTCCAAAACACCTTGGTCGCGTTAATGGACTTGGCCGCCTCAAGCACCTGAGACGGTGCGTCGCCGAAATCGCTGCCCAAAACAATCTGTGTTTCGATGCCTAGTTTCGCTAGGTGCTGGCTGGCAACGTCGATGCTGCGCAGCATGAACGCTATTTTATAGTCGGAGATCCCGTGAACTCGCCATTGTTCAGGGGTTAGCAGAAATAGCCCGGTGACTTGGCCCTGTTGAGAGGCCGCAAACAGCGCGGGGTTATCGAGAGTGCGAAGGTCGGACCGAAACCAAACCAAGTGCTGGGGCATGAAACAAGTCCGGTAGATTACAGGATCGCCAAGGCCATGCAGCGACATAAGCGTCGCTGCCGGACTAGGTGAAGTGGCAAAAGCGTTGGGCTCGGCAGGGCTACGTCAATGCAACATAAAGAGAGTACGCCGGAGGATGTCGATTTTTTGTCAACTAAAAAGAGGCAATTTTGACGCTTTTATGGGGCCTAGCGGCCCCGGGCCCCATTTATCCGCAGCGCTGCTATTCCGAAGACGCTTTTCGCAGGCAGTAACCTTGACCTTGTCGGGTTTGCAGCAGGGGCTCTTCAAATGGCCGGTCGATGATGCGCCGCAGGTTGTAAATGTGACTGCGCAGGGTGTCACTGTCTGGTGGCTCATCGCCCCAAAGCTCCCGTTCCAAAGAGGCGCGGGTAACTACCTTGGGTGATTCTCGAATCAGCACATGCAGGATGTTGAACAGAGTCCGAGACAAAGTCAGCGGCTGTTCATCGCGAACCACTTCCATGGTGTCCAAATTCAGCGTCAGGCCGCCAACATGATATTCCTTCTCTAGGTGCTGGCTGCGGCGAATCACCGCTTCAAGGCGTGCCTCTAATTCCGGCATGTCGAAGGGCTTAATCAGATAGTCATCGGCCCCAGATTCAAAACCCTGCAGTTTGTCACTGAGTTGATCTCTGGCGGTGAGCATGATGATCGGCGTTGTGACATTGGCATCGTTCCGCAATCGCTGACAGACGGTAAGGCCGTCTACACCGGGCAGCATCACATCCAGAACAATGGCCTCATAGATGTTGGTAACGCCCAAGTGCATGGCGGTTAAGCCGTCACTGGCGTAGTCGACAATGTAGCCGCTGGCTTCAAGATAGGCGCCGACGGTTTCGGCCAGTTCCTGATGGTCTTCTACCAGGAGTATGGACTTATTCGGTGTTTTCATAATCCGGTCCCCGGGGTGATAGTGCTCGAATCGACACCCCAAACAGTGGCATAAACCACCGGTAGACGCCACAGAAATTGACGTCGTCGGTTGTCCTTCCGGTCAGGTGCTGGGCTGATCGCTAACCTTCTGCAAGACGGATCACCATGTCTTGAAGCATCGGCGAGGACAGGCGTAAACCCGAATTCTCAGAGCGGCCAGTCGGGGCGTCATAGGCGCTGGATTCTGCATTGGCACCGTTGATGACTGACTGAGCCGGATTAGGGCAGGTGGCGGGGTTATCCCGATAACCCAAGGCAGCGGAGAGCAACGGATCTTCCTCACTTTCCAAGGGCGAGTAATCCTCGGCAGCTTGGCAGCCCGGTAGGGTAATACCAACAGAGGCCCCGGTGGTGTTGGCAGGCGAAAAGCCATCAGGATAGTCACCAAACCCCACGGCGTTGACGGTGCGGAATTGGGTGGTGAAATACGTAGTGCCGCAATTGTCTTGGGGGTAGAAACCGTAGGGTTTGCCGCAGGTTGTATCGCCGATTTGAATCACCTCAATGCCCACGCCACGCAGGCCGTTGATCAATGCCTCGGATGCAGAACAAGTGGCGCCGGTGGTCAAAACGAAGACCCGTGGTTGGGCTAGGCTCAATGTAGGCAGCGCAGTGCCCGAAGGTTGGGCCTCAATGGTGGTGGTGCGAAATGCCGTAGGTTGCAGGGCTTGGCCCGTAATGGGGTTGGTGTTGGGATTTTTGCCGTTAAATTCCAGCGTGCGAAAGGTCTGACCAGCAACGCCGGAACCCGCGATCATGTAGGCCAGTTGGTTGGCGATATACAAATAGCCGCCACCGTTGTAGCGCAGGTCCAGCACCAAGTCGGTGATGTTCTGATCTTCCAGGGTTCGCACCGCGTCGACCAGCCGTTGCTCTGCTGTCAGAATATGCCGGTTGAACAAAAGATAACCCACCTTCCCTGTATCCGTGTCGATAACACGTGTTATGGGTACCGGGTCTTCGCTGATTTGGGCTGAGGCCATGGTCACGGTGCGAGGATCCGGTGCGTCTCTGTCTTGTACCAAGAAGCTGTGTTGCTCGCCGATTTGGCTGGGGAAAAGCCCGTTATTCAACGTGTCGACATCTGTCCCGTTGACCAAATCTTCCCCGTCTACAGAAAGAATTCGGGTACCCCGGCTAAGCCCTGCAATGGCTGCGGGGGAATTTGCTTCTACTAGGGAGATCACTAGCTCCCGTGGCGGACTTGCGCTTATCAGTCGATAGGAGGCACCGTAGCCAAAGGTTATACCCTGTTGGCTCGCCGCCTCGTACTCGGCGGTATCTCGGGAATAATGGAAGCGATCTTTCGCGTTGTCGGCTGGTGTTGTCTCTGGAGTAATCAACGTCTCAAAGTAATCGGCGACACCTTGGGCCGAAGGAATTATGTCCTCCGGGTCGCTATAGATGATTTCGTCGTACCACAAATAGGTTTCGTAGGACCAAGAGCGTAGCCAATAGGCCTCATCTTCGAAGCGGCCAAGTAAGTCAGGAAAGCTATCTTGGGCGTTACTGGTCCGGGGGGCGCCGCAGGAATCTTTATAGAGATCCGATGCGGCAAAGTTCAGCGCGGTGCCGGGTGTTACCGGGCCGCTAGGATTGGTGGGTGACATTGGATCCGTATTACCCGGGGGCGGGCCGCTGCTACCCGAGCCACCGCCGCATCCCGCCAATGCGGCGCAGCATGCCAGGGCGGATATCAGCGAATGTTTGCCAAGCCATGTAATCATGTGAACTGTCGCGTTGGGAAACCACGAAATTTAGTTTGCCTTGGAGCCTAATGTAGACCCAGTTGGCCGAAATACAAAACCGTAGGTCAGTCAGGGTTTTCCACTCAAAAACATACCGCATCAACGATGTTTTTGTTCACAATAGCCAGATGCCCGAAATTCTGAAGTTTGCAAATTACGAAGTGGCCGTCATTCGCTCTAAGCGGCGCAAGAGTGCGGCAATCAAGGTAGATCTTGATGGCGTGTCTGTGCGGGTGCCAGAAAATCTGCCCCTGTCCGATATTCGTAGCTTGGTTGCAGAAAAAAGCCACTGGGTGGAAACCAAACTTAAAACCGCGGCGCAAAAGCGCCAGGCGGTTGAGGCCGCCGCCAAACAGAGCGCACAGCTGGGTCAGGGTAGTCCGGTTCTGTATCAAGGCAGGCAGCTAAGGCTGAAGCTAAAGGAAGCCGAGCAAACTCGAATCTACCAGCAGGCCGAAGAGCTCATTGTTGAGGCGCCCGGTGCCATGGCTGGAGAGCCGGATCAACTTCGAGCCATCGTTGAGCAGTGGCTATACGCCAGAGCGGTGGAAGAACTGCATCTGTGCGTCACCGTCTATAAGCAACGAGTGGGGGCTAGTCCAAGCCGGATCGAGGTAAAAAGTTACAAAGCACGCTGGGGCAGCTGCAAGCCTGATCAGAGCATTCAGCTAAACTGGCGGCTGATTCATGCGCCCATGCACATCATGGACTATGTGGTGGTTCATGAGTTGTGCCATCTGCTGGAAATGAATCACAGCCCCCGGTTTTGGTCCGAGGTTGAGCGTGTTGACGCCCAATACCGGATGAAGCGCCGGTGGCTGCAGGACAATGGCTGGCAGCTGAATTTCTAAGGGCCGGGCGCAGGCCTAGGTATTTCCACATCACCAGTAATAACAAGGAAATCAAAATGAGTGAGAACCCCGTAGTCAACGTTGTCGACATGGCGGATCGTGGCGCGGCGTTGAATACAATCGTAGCCGCGTTCGCAGCAGATCCTTTACTGCGCTGGATCATGCCCAAGGCAGATACGTATCTGACCTTCGCCGCCGCCGCCTTTGATAATTTCGGTGGTGGGGCCTTTGCTGCCGGCAGTGCGTATCAGGCCGCCGATTTTGCCGGTGTTGCGCTTTGGATACCGCCGGGTCACGACGATGACGAGGTCGATGAAAATGTGGCCAACCTGTTGGCCCAAGCGGTTGCCCCGGAGCGCCTTGAAGAGGTGGGTGCCGTGTTGGCGGCGATGCAGTCCTTCCATCCCGATACACCCTGTTGGTATCTCCCGCTGATCGGTGTGGACCCTCATCATCAGGGACGTGGTTTGGGCGCCGAGTTGATGAAGTACGCGCTGGCCCGTTGCGACGAACAAGGCCTGCCCGCCTACCTAGAGTCTTCGAATCCAGCGAACATTTCGTTGTACGAGCGACATGGGTTTGAGGTCATTGGACGGATCCAAGAAGAGAGCTCCCCGCCTGTGCATCCCATGCTTCGGTCGGCGCGTTAGCCCGGCCTGTGTGATTTTTTTTCGGCCCCTGAACTCTGACTATTGCGAGAACGTGCCGGTTAGCCTCGCTTGGGCTAGAACATTAGCCGCATAAGCCTCCTCAAACTCGCTGCGGGTTAGGGCATCCAGTCGCGTCATGGTCGGTTGGTCGGCGCTTAGTGCGTAAAGAGTGAAGGTATAAGTGTGGGCATTACCGGGGGGTGGGCAGGGACCTTCATAGTCGTTGGTTCCATCGTAGGTTAGGCCTTCCACAGCGCTGCTGAAACCGCTGGCGTCCACCAAGGCGCTTGGATCCACGTCTTCTGTCAGGGCGCTGATGGACTCATCGATGTTGAACAGGTTCCAGTGCACACAGGCATTGGCATCGGTGCCGCAGGGGGCGGTTTCGTCGTCAACAATTAAGGCGAAACTGCTGACATCTGCCGGGGGATTAAGCCAACTCAGCTGGGGCGAGTAATTGTTGCCGCCAAGATTGGCGCAGGCGTGAATAAGCGGGATGTCAGTTCCGGTGGCAAAGCCGCTCGCCGTCAGCTGAAAATCCTCGGTCTCATCATTTTGTACTTGGACCAACACGCCCAAAGAGCCGCTGGCGGTGCCATCTGAGGCTTCAATGGTGACTTCGTAAAGATTGTTTTCGTCGCTATCTGTCGGGGTTTCAAAATCCGGTGCCGTGCGAAAGCCAAGGGCGCCATCAGAACTGATCGTGAAGCTCGCCGCATCGGAACCCGCAAGGGTTAGCGAGATGTTATCGTCGTTAGGATCTGAAGCAACAATGGTTGTTACCGCTGTGGTGTTTTCCGGCACCTCAAAAGTGCCGGCAACTGGGTTGATCTGAGGGGCACCGTTTGAATCCGAGCCAGCGCCCTGACTGCTGGTGTCATCGCTACCGCCACCACCGCAAGCACTTAGCAGGCAGCACAAGGTCCAATAGGTCACAGGCTTCATAGCGCAATCCTCTGCTAACAATAGGTTGACGCTACATGGGACTCAGGGACAGAGCAAATGCCGGGGTGTTCTTGGCCGCTTGGTGTTTGGAGCGTCTGGCTAAGCAAACTGCTGGGATGTGCCGCCACCACTCGTCTGCTGTCGCTTGGCATTACTGAACGGAAGCGTTCCAAAGTGGCCTGCGCAAGGGGTTATACAGAAAGGTGATCTAGCGGAGCGAGCTTAAGGACTGGTTTAAGTGGTTATCGGCGAAGAGGAACGAACAACCCAATCTAACGAGGTAGACACCCCGTTAGATTGGTGGTCTCAGTGTTAGTCGAATAACTCGCCGCCACAAGCTGACGCCGTGGTGCCGTATTTTTCGTAGGCTTTGATCACATTGGCCCCGGTGCGCCAGCGATGAACTTCGTCCGGGCCGTCAACCAACCTCTGGGACCGGATACCCGTGTACCAGCGAGCCAGCGGGGTGTCGTGGCTGTAGCCCAAGGCGCCGTGAAGCTGCAGCGAGGTATCCACAACCTGATGCACCATGTTGGCTAGGAACACCTTGGCGATACCGTTTTCGTTGCGTAGATCCATACCGTTTTCTGCCTTGTAGGCAATGTGCAACAGCATCAATCGAGCTTTATAAATCTCCGAGGCGCAGTCGGCCATCATCCAGCGTACGCCCTGGCGGTCTGCCAGCCGCTCACCGAAGGTGCTGCGATTTACCACATGTTTTGCAGCTAGATCCAAAGCCCGTTGGGCCATGGCTACGTTGTGCATGCCGTGTCTCAGGCGACCATAGGCCAAACGGTGCTGGCCCATGTTAAAACCCTGGCCCTGACCTCCCAGAATGTTGTCTCTAGGCACTCGTAGGTTTTCGATCTTGATCTCTGAATGGCTGCCACCCAGCTTCAGTCCTAGGTCTGAGTGAGGTTGCATGGTTTCGATGTTACGAACAATCTCGTACCCGGGATTCGGCAGTTCCACAATGAAGGTACTGTATTGCTCATGGCGAGGCGCATCCGGGTCGGTCTTTGCCATCACCACAGCGATGTCAGCCACGCTAGCCGACGAGCTAAACCACTTTTCGCCATTTAGCACCCATTCGTCACCCTCGAGTACTGCGGTGGTTTGCATACCCGTAGCGTCTGCGCCCGCTGCTTTCTCGGTCATGGAATAGCAGATGCGTTTTTCGCCATTGAGCAATGGCTTCAAGAATTTTTCTTTTTGGAAGTCTGTGCCGTGCTCTAGCAGGGTCAGCATGGTGGCATCGTCTGGCCCTTGGGTATTGAGAGACAACGCGCCCAGATGACTTTCGCCTAACTCCATTTGCACTAAGGCATTGGCCAGCGGCCGCAAGCCCATGCCGCCATGCTCGGTTGGAATAAACGGGCACCATAGGCCTTGGCTTCGAGCCTTGCTGCGCAGGGCGGCAAGGGTTTCGTCAAAGTTATCAGCGGTGCAGGTTTCTTCGGCTGGGTGACACTCGCTTTGTACGAAGGCTCTAACCTTGTCGCGGATGGCCTTGGTTTCTTCCGGAATTGTAAAGTCGATCATGTTCCCCCCCAGGAATGTTAATAAAAGTTACGACCACCTAAATGTAGCACGACAGTATTTTCAGCGCTTTGTCTTGTGCATGCCCTTGTTCTGGCTCTTGTTCCCGAGTGGAACAGCAGGTACAAAATGACTAACAAAACCAACTGGAGAGGAAGGATGAGTGACGCCGTAGATTTGGACAGTGATCTGTTTGAGTTAGCCATGTCTGCTGAGGCACAGCCGTTAATGGACGCAGTTCAGCGCCATATCGCCGAAAACGTTGAGCCTATTGTTGAAGAGTTTTACGCCCTGAACAACGAAAAGACCGATCGCTGGAGCTGGCACCCGCGTCAGCTGGAGCTGTTGGAAGTAGCAAAAAACAAGGCGAAGGAATCGGGCCTTTGGAACTTCTTCCTACCCGATGCTGACACCGGGGAGGGTCTGACCAATCTGGATTATGCCTATATCGCCGCAGAGCTAGGCAAAGTGCCCCTGGCATCAGAAACTTTAAACTGCAGCGCGCCGGATACCGGCAACATGGAAGTGCTGGAGCGTGTGGGCACGCCTGAGCAGAAAGAGCAGTGGCTCAAGCCATTGTTGAACGGCGAAATTCGCTCTGCTTACGCCATGACTGAGCCGGCACTGCCATCGTCAGACGCAAAAAACATCAGCACCCAAGCGGTGTTGGATGGTGATGATTGGGTCATCAACGGTGAAAAGTACTACATCAGTGGTGCAGGGGATCCGCGCTGCAAGATCATGATCACCATGGTCAAAACCAGTCCGGATGCGGCGCCAAGCCGCCAGCAGTCCCAAATACTGGTCCCAACGGATACCGAGGGTGTAGAAATTTTAGAGGGCATGCAGGTATTTGGTGAAGACCATGCTCCCAGAGGTCATATGCACATTCGCTTTAACAACGTGCGGGTGCCAAAAGAAAACATTCTTTTGGGCGAAGGGCGCGGCTTCGAGATTTCTCAGGTGCGTCTGGGACCGGGACGCATTCATCACTGCATGCGCTCCATCGGCAAGGCGGAAAAGGCACTGGAATTGATGGTGAAGCGCTCGGGCACCCGTGTGGCCTTCGGCAAACCCATCGCCAAGCTGGGTAAGAACATTGAGGTAATCTCTCGAGCGCGCATTGAGATCAATGCCATGCGCTTGGCCGTGTTGCAGGCAGCCAAGGCCATGGATGTACTGGGCAACAAAGAGGCCCGAGTCTACGTCAGCGCGGTAAAAGCCATGGTGCCGGAAAAAGTGTGCGAGATCATCGACGCGGCGATTCAGATGCACGGCGCCACGGGTATCTCTCAGTGGACCCCATTGGCCACCATGTACACAGACATGCGGCATCTGCGATTTGCCGACGGTCCCGACGAGGTGCACCACATGGTAGTAGGACGTGCCGAGCTGCAAAAGTACGACCTGTGGTAGCAGCGGTGGCCGGTGTCTTGGGTGCCTAACTCAGGAACTTTGGGCACCCTTCATGCGCTCACCCTTGGGGTCGTAAAAGGCGCCCAGCTGCACAGTGATGGGGTAGCGCTTCAAGGCCACTTCCACTTCGAAGTGGCCTTGTTTTATCCAGTCAGCAGTAACGCCATCGGAATGTGAAATGTCTGCGACGGCCAAGCTCTTACCGACCCGGTGTCCCCACGCTGCCGATGTGGTCAACCCCACTAAGACGCTGTTTCGAAAAACCGGCTCGTCGTGAAGCATAAACGGCGGATTTGGCGCGTCGATGGCCAAATTCACCAGCCTTCTATTCTGGGTGCCCCGTTGAGGATCAATGGCAGCCTTACCCAGATAGGCGCTTTTACTCCGGGACGCGGCAAACCCTAAGCCCGCTTGCAGTGGAGTGATGTGGTCATGGATGTCATCGCCCCAGTGCCGGTAGCCTTTTTCCATACGGCAGGCGTTCATGGCGTGAAAGCCCGCGGGTTTTAGATTTAACGGTTCCCCAGCAGTGACCAAGTGCTGCCAAAGCGCTGGGGCTTTGTCCCTGGCTACGTAAAGTTCATACCCACGTTCACCCACATAGCTCAAGCGATTGGCGCGAAACTCGATATTCCTAGCGTCTAGAATTGTGGATGTGTAGTAATCGATTCGGCCTACTTGCTCAGGGGCGCGGCAAATGTTGGCTAAAAGCTCGGTGGATCGCGGACCCATAACTCCAATGATGGCGGTATCATGCATCTGAGTGATCGTGCACTGGAAGCTGCTG
The DNA here is from genome assembly GCA_029248675.1 of Pseudomonadales bacterium. Lineage (GTDB taxonomy): Bacteria > Pseudomonadota > Gammaproteobacteria > Pseudomonadales > Azotimanducaceae > UBA4421. The sequence continues at coordinate 22,784 of JAQWIX010000099.1, forward strand.
CCGTGCCTGCGCAGCCAAAATAAGTCCCGGCGTTCGCTCGCGCACCCACTGACGACCATGTAGGACTGGTTATCCACTCGTGTGATGGTGACATCGGCTTCTATGCCCCCAGCATCATTGAGCCACTGGCTATAGACAATGTTGCCCACGGGGACATCCACATCGTTAGCGCAAATGTGCTGTAGGCAGTTGAGAGCCTCCCGGCCTTCAACGTAAAAAATCGGGTAGCTGGACTGATCGAACAGCGCGACGTCATTCGCCACCGCGTCGCATTCCCGCTGGCAGGCGTTGAACCAATTGGGCTTGCCGTAGGTGTACTGGTAGGCCCTTGCTCCATCCAGCGCGTACCAATTGGGTCGCTCCCAACCCGCCAGTTCGCCCATGACGGCGCCATGAGCAAGCGTACTTTCGTGGAGCACACTAAGGCGGCTATTGCGACTGGTAGCGTACTGGCGATGGGGCCAATGCATGTCGTACAGCAGCCCCAGAGTTTCGGTTGTGCGTTCCCGTAAAAAGCTCGGCTCACTCTGAAACGGAAAGGTGCGACGGACATCCACATCCCACAAGTCCATAGGCGGTTGGCCGTCTAGCATCCATTGAGCCAACACCTTGCCAGCTCCGCCTGACGACTGGATGCCTATAGAGTTAAAACCACAGGCGACAAATAGGTTATCTACTTCCGGGGTCGGCCCTAACAGGTACCGGTCGTCTACGGTAAAACTTTCGGGGCCGTTGAAAAACAGGTTAATTCCGGCGTCGGCCAGTTCTGGAAAGCGCCGGATGGCGGTTTCCAGAATGGGTTCAAAGTGATTGAAATCATCGGGCAGGGCATCGAAGCAAAAGTCTTCGGGAATACCTCCCATGCCCCAAGGCTTTGCTCGTAACTCGAAGGCACCCAGCAGCAGCTTGCCTGCATCGAATTTGAAATAAGCCTGTTCATCGGGCACTCGTAAGGTGGGCCGCATTTTATCGAAGGCAGGCAAGGGTTCGGTCACTAAATAAAAGTGCTCGGCTGCGTGCAAAGGCAGGTGGATATCATGCTGGGCGGCGAATTCTCTAGACCACATACCTCCAGCGAGAACTACTTGCTTGGCCCGCAGCAACTGGCCGCCATGCAAATAAACCCCAATGACTTTGCCGTGCTCAATGGCCAGACTTTCCACCATGGTGTCTTCGTATATCTCGGCGCCGCCTTGACGAGCGCCCTTGGCCAGCGACAGCGTGGTATCAACCGGGTTGGTTTGACCATCTCCGGGCAGGTAAACCCCGCCGCAAAGATCTCCCGTTTCAATCCCCGGCCACTGTTGGTGAACAAAATCCGCGTCGATGAGTTCATAGTCGACACCAAAGGCATTGGCCATAGTGGCCTGACGCTTCAGTTCTTCAAGGCGCTCTGGGTGCAGGGCTAGGGTCATGGAGCCGGTTTGCTGATAGCCGGTTTCTTGTCCGGTTTGCTGGGCTAGCTCGGCAAACAATTCCACTGAATATTGCGCCAATCGCGTCATATTTTGTGAGGCGCGTAGTTGCGCGACCAAGCCTGCCGCGTGCCAAGTGGTGCCGGACGTGAGTTTTTTACGTTCCAGTAGTACCACATCGCTGACCCCAAGCTGAGTTAGGTGGTAGGCAATGGAACAACCGACGATGCCTCCGCCAATGATCACGACGTCAGCAGAATTGGGTGGTGTATGGGTCATTCAGATTCCTCCACTGGCCGGCTAAAGCTGGCCAGCCAAGGCTCGCAGTGCTCGATAGGTGGCCGCGTAGAGGGTTAGATCAGCCGGCGATGGCTGGGAAGACAGTTTGACGCAAACCAACTGCTTATCGCGGTTAACGTAGATGGTCTGGCCGTGGATGCCTATGCACAGGATCTCGCTGGCGCCGGGGTCCGCCCATACCTGATTGCTGTAATGGCCGCTGGGCAACATGGGGCCGTAGTCGCTGGCAGCGAATAAGCGCTTTAGCTCAGGCGTGCCCTCACGGGTTTGCCTGACCCAGCTTTCCGGCACAATTTGGCTGCCATTGTAATAGCCGTCGTGTCTGAGCATTTCACCAAATCGCGCCAGATCCCGAGCGCAAGCGCTCATGCCCGCGCCCATATAGGGTGCCCCGGCGGGGTCAATCACCACATTGGCGTCGGCCTGTGGTCCCAAGGGCTGCCAAAGCCGCTGAGTTAAAAAGTCCACAAAGGGTGTGTCGGTGGCCTTGGCGATGAAGCCAGCGCAGAGATTGGTCAGTACCGTGCGGTAGTGAAAGTGCTCGCCCTCTTGCTGCTTTGTTCGACTGCGTCGTTGGCAATACTCCAGCAGCGACTGGGGAGACTCCGTGGCTTGTAGATCAGGCCGCCAGCCCACCACGGCGGCTTCATGCCAAAAGTCGTCCAAGGGGCTGTCGTAGTCTTCGGAGTAGGCCACCGCAGCCGTCATGTTCAATGCGTTGGCCACGGTGGTGTCGCGAAAGGCGCTATCGCTTAGTTCCGGCAGGTAATGGCTGACCCGCTGGCTTGGATCTAAGGTGCCATCCTCAACAGCAATGCCCGCGGCCATGCCGGCAAATGACTTGGATACGGAATTCAGCAGGTGGGGGGTATTGGCCTGCATGTTGTTGCGATATTCCTCTGTCAGGATAACGCCGTGCTGCAGGACCAAAAAGGCGTCGGTGTACGTGGTATCAAGAAAGTGCTGAAGGGGCTTGTAAATACCTATTAGAGGCTAAAGATAAATTAGGGTCATGGACATTAGCTGCAGCTGCTTATAATGCTGGAAATACA
>JAQWIX010000104.1 GCA_029248675.1 Pseudomonadales bacterium
TTGCACCGGGGTGCTTTTTGTAGAGTTTGGTTGCAAGCCACCCGGTGGCAAAAGTGCCAATAGCCGATGACAGGGATACCGGCGCGTTAATCCAAATCGCCGCTTCGCCGGTTGTAATTCCATGTGCGCGGACCAAGAAAATGGACTGAAAGGACGAGATTCCGTAGCCACAAAATGCGGCGACTGTGGCACCTGCAGTCATCCACCAGAAGGCAGGCTTAGTCATCAGTTCACGGATCGCCTCGCGCAGTTCCACCGGTTCTTTTGACTGGGCGCCCTTCGGGTCGGTATAACCCCGCGGCGGTTCTTTGACCGTCATTTTAAATACCACGGCAATCAAGATACCGGGCAGACCCACGACAAAAAACGCCGTTCGCCAGTCGAAAACATCGGTCACCCACCCACCAATTAGGTTGGCAAACATGGTGCCCAAGGTTACGCCCATGGAATAGACGCCGAGAGCCTGAGATCTATCGCGAGGCGCATAGTAGTCTGCTATCAACGAGTTAGCCGGCGGAGTACAGCCAGCCTCACCGATGCCCACACCAACGCGACACATCAGCAAAATCCAGAAAGCACCAATGGTTACAGAGCCGATGGTGACATCGGTTGCAAGACCGCAGAGCACAGTCATAAGAGACCACAGAGCAACACAGACCGTCATAATCCATACGCGGTGAGCGGCATCGGCATAGCGCGCCAACGGAATACCCACGATGGTGTAGAGAAGGGCAAAGCCAAAGCCGGTCAGCAAGCCGAATTGCGTATCGGAAATACCCAGCTCTGGCACCAGTTCAGGACCGACCACCGCCAGCAGGCCCCGGTCAACGAAGTTCATAATGTAAATCAGGGTCAAGGCCGAGAGGACATAGGTTCGATAGGGTTTGGTGCCAAAGCCTGTATTTTCATCTGGGCCCTCACCTTCTCCCGGGTTAGGTTGGGCTGAATCTTCGTTTTTATTACTACTTAACCCAAACATATATGTCCTGTGTTCCTTAAATATTAGCTTAGTGCGTGGGAGCTCGAACAAGCGTTCAACTCATAAGTAAACGGGCCTTAGCCACGTGCCAATAAGCGATGCCATTGACATCAACATCCGCACTTGTCTCCATAGACGTCGAGTCGAAACATTGCGGAGTCGGGTGTGGCACCCCCCGAGAGCTCTTAAGCTTACCGTAGTTACTGGCTAGTGGCGCTAGTTCTTGCCGATAAGAACCCCGATTCGCCCATACCTCTCTATGCGTCCCCTTCCGAGACTGATTAGCCGCCTAGGGTGCCTTAGATTTCTTGCACTGTGTTCCGTGGTGAGAAACTCGTTAAGCAAGCGAGGCCTTGGATACAGGTCATCAAAATTGAGTCGTAAAATAGCTAAAATCATGCCGGGAACATTTTCGATACAGGTAGATCAGCCTTCCGCATCCGCAATAAGCGGTCGCATTCAAAGCCGTTGCGGACTGGAAGCTGATCAAAGTAGAAAGTGGTCGGACGCTGATCCGGCAGGATCAGCGGTGCCTTTCGTTCCGATACGAATAGACCAAATACCGACACCCGCAATAAGTGGCCGCATCCAAAAACGTTGCGGACTGGAAGCTGGTCTAAGTAGAAAGTGGTCGGGACGGCAGGATTTGAACCTGCGACCACTTGGCCCCCAGCCAAGTGCGCTACCAGACTGCGCTACGCCCCGAGAGGCCGGCATGATAGCTCATGCCTTTGCCCTTCGAAAGTTCCTTAAGTCAGTTATTGCAGGGCGCTGTCTGGCACCCAATTTCCATGAGCGCCATAGGGCACCCGGAATGGCAGCTCTACCGTCGCCACTGGCGAGGCAGAAAAATTCTGAGCATCAACGATAATCAGACGCGACTTGCCGGTGGTTTCGCTGTGCACCAAGCTCATCACCCAGCCTTCGTCTTCTCCAGACCCACTGGCCGCTGGCACAAAGACCGGCTCGGCGCCCCGAGTGCCCTTCCCTAAATTGTGCTCGGCGCAGGTGCCGCTTTGCAGGTCGTATTGGTAGAGCTTTGGACCGTAAACAGGTTCCTCACTATTACCTTCGCCATCAAGTGACATGAGATAACCATAGCGGGACTCTTGGCCCACCAAGAAATCGTTAACGCGTCCGAAATCCGCGGGCCGGTCATCTATTGGCTGCTCTGAAACAGTGCCGCGATTAAGATCGATCTGCCAGCGGTGCAGTCGAGACACCTCGGAGTAATCGCCGGAATCAGCGCCAAAAGCCGAATTCTGGCGAGAAACGTAAAGCGTAATCACCCCATCTTTGTCCCATGCGTTGACTTGGTGGAAAACGTAACAAGGGTCTATTTCGAACCAACGAATTTCGGCGCCGCTGCCATTGCGGGGCATCACACCTAGCCGGGCGCCACTTTCCCGTTTAAAACGAAATGGAATACCGGTGGCCAGCAGTTCCAGATCTAAGGCCAAGGGCAAGTCCATGAAGATCACGTAATTCTCGGTGATGTTGAAGTCGTGCATCATCACCATTTGCGGCAGCTCAACACCTTCGATTTGCTTGAGCTGCCCATCTGCGCCAATGCGCATGTAGTTCAAATAGGGCTGGGCAAAATTGAAGTAACTAAAGGCCAAAAGCTCTCCGGTGATCGGGCAGATCTTGGGGTGAGCGGTCATGGAACAGGTCAGAGCCTGATCATAATTCTCGCAACCAACGGTATTGAGCTCACCATCAATGCGCCAAGGCCAATGCGCTTCTTCTAGGCACAGTATTTTTTTGTTGTGGGCAACGATGTGGGTATTACCCTTACCCCGCCTTAGGTCGCCCAACCCGCCGCTTGGGTCGGCCAAAGGGTCTGTGATATCCGGGGTTTGTATGAATCGGTTTCGATACCACTCGGCTTTGCCGCCACTGAGCCGTATGCCGTGAACCATGCCGTCGCCCAAAAACCAGTGATCTCCCTGCCCAGATTTTGGGTTTGGTCCAGTGCGCAAATACACACCGCTCAACTCGGGTGGAATGCTACCGGTCACGCTCAGTGATGTTTCAGTGCGCTCCTCGATCATGGGGCTCCAATTACCCCGAAGGAACCATGGGTTAGTACTCTCTGTGTGCTCTGCCATTTTTATTATCCTTCTTTACGAATTAATTTAGCGCTTTCTCGTTTACGTGCGTAGGCGAAATACTGGATCAGGGAAAAGGGCCAGTCGCACACGGACCTCTGCCGCTACCCACATACCATTGTGTTGAACCATTGAGACCCTAAGGCGCCGCTTTTTGCCTCGACGAGTGGTGATTTCATAGTCACATCGGGTCACAGGCCCGGAGAAAAAACCTCGCCGTTTAGACAATTTGCTGGGCCGGGTTTTGAGCAGTCGTATCGGGTAAGTGTCCTCGCCGTCGTGCACAAACGCGCCGGCGTAGCACTGTGGTGTGAACATCAGCCCAGAGATTAAGTCGGTACCTCGGGGTTTTGGCAGAGTCTCGAATTCAGCGTCGCGCCCTTCCAAAAGCTGAGTGCTATCCGGGCCCATAATCACGACTTTGTAGTCGTCGTCCTTACTCTCGCTACGAACCAAGTAGCTCTGAGTTTGGGGTCGCTGATCAACCCAAACGCCACTGGCGGCAAAGGTGCCCTCCCAGTTGTAGTAGGCGTTTAACGATTGCGAGGTTAGGAATCGACCAAGCACGCCGTAGCGTTCATCGCTGCGAAAAACGCTCAAATCTAGATCACCAGCGACGATGGGACCCATTCGCGCCTCGTAGGCGAGGACGACTGGTTGGGTTTGCAGTGGAGAGGTTGAAGCTATTGGCTGGGCTAAGGCTGAACCAGCTAGAAAAACCAGTGCTGCGCCCAAGCGCAACGCAATCATACGAACACTAGATCGACGAAGACACGGTTGCGAAAGAAATGAGAAGTGAGAGCAGGTTGATGATAAGAACTTAGCGACCATGGCTGGAGGCGCTTCGCCTGTGCTCAGGCTTTCAATTCACGCAGCAGATCTTCCAGTTCTGTAATCAATTGTTTAACTACAATACTGGACTGAGTGCGATCTTCTTTGGCGCTTTCACCTACCAAGCGCTGTCGCGCTCCGCCGATGGTAAATCCATGCTCGTATAGCAGGCCTCGAATTTGGCGCACAATGATGACGTCCTGGCGTTGATAATAGCGGCGATTACCGCGCCTTTTCGTGGGCTTTAGTTGGGGAAACTCCTGTTCCCAGTAACGCAGCACGTGAGGTTTTACGTCGCACAGGGCGCTGACCTCGCCAATGGTGAAATAACGCTTGCCCGGAATAGCCGGCAACTCATTATTGTTCGTCGTCTCCAGCATTCAGATCTAATCCTCTGCCACAGCCGAGGCGGCATCGCCTGAGTAGGCTTCTACCCGGGACTTCAGCTTTTGCCCTGGCCGAAAGGTCACCACCCGGCGGGCGCTGATCGGTATTTCCTCACCAGTTTTCGGGTTGCGGCCCGGCCGTTCGCCTTTCTCGCGCAGGTCAAAGTTACCAAAACCCGACAGCTTCACCTGCACATTGTTTTCTAGGGAGTCCAAAATCTCGTCAAAAAACAGTTCAACAATTTCTTTTGCCTCGCGCTTGTTCAGCCCTAGCTCATCGAACAGTTGCTCGGCCATCTTGGCTTTTGTCAGTGCGCTCAATGCCTGTCCCCAGTATCCAATTTCACTCGATACATCTTATTTTTTTACCGCGTTTTGCGATACCCGCGTGTTTCTGTACCCGGGTTGGCGCGTGTTTATGCACCAATAGCGTCGCGCTTTTTGATCGACCTACCGAAGTCGAGCTCCGCAATGTTGCTCTAACAACCCAATTGCCGTCTGTGCCGCCGCGTTGATTTCCTCTTCGCCTAGGGTGTTCTCTTGGCTTTGTAAGGTCAAGCCTATGGCCAAACTTTTCTCTTCTGAATCAATACCATCGCCCTGATACACGTCAAAAAGCGAGATGTTGGTGCAGAGTTTGCCCATACCTTGAGCCAGAACCTCAAGTACGGTTTGGGCGCTGATATCTTGTTGAACCACCACCGCAATATCTCGGCGCACAGCCGGAAAACGCGACACCTTGCCATGGCCCCGCTTTGGCCGCTGCAAGATGGCCAGCGCGTCTAACTCGAAGACGTAAAGCTCCTCTACGTCTAATGTATTCTCCACCTGGGGGTGCAGACGTCCAACCCTACCGATTTGCTCACCGTCCAGAAGCACACCAGCGCTCTGGCCCGGGTGCATGGCAGAGTCATCCAGCACCGCATAGGTCAGGTTGAGACCCGCCCATTGGGCCAGCTCCTCCACCACACCTTTGACGTCATAGAAATCTGTTCCTGCGTTATCGCTGTGCCAAGCCTCAGGCTTTTGCTTGCCCCACATAACACCGCCGACGGTCAAATCTTGCTCCAGCGTCTGCTTGGGTCTAAAAACCAAACCCACTTCAAAAAGCCGGCCGGAGTCTTGCTGGCGCGCACTGTTTCTCTTGGCTGCATCGATCAAACCCGGCAGCAAACTGGTGCGCATGACCGATTGCTCCGATGACATGGGATTGGCCAGAGCCTTGGGCACAAGGGCCTGACCGAGCACCTCCTCTGTCTTGGGGTCGACAAAGCTATAAGTAATCACTTCTTGGAATCCAAGCCCTGCGATTCGTTCGCGGAGCTGCCGTTCGCTGTGATGCTGTAGCGCCACCTGAGCAAGCGGCAGACGAACTTGGGGTTGGGTTACTGGTACGTTGTTGTACCCATAAATCCGACAGACTTCCTCGATCAGGTCTGCCTCGATGGCGATATCAAATCGATGGCTGGGGGCAATAACCTCCCAAATCACGCCCTGATCAGTTTGCTGCCGCTGAGCCACGCTAAAATCTAATCGCTGCAACGCTTGGTCGACTTGGGCTACGTCGATGGTAATACCGAGGAGCTCATTGAGCTTCCACTCTCGCAGACTCACTTCGGCCTGAGCGGGCACAGAATCTTCGTCTACCGTTTCCACCAACGGGCCGGGCTGTCCACCAACAATGTCGAGCAAAATCTGAGTTGCCCGGTCCATGGCGTCTCGCTGAAGCTGAAAGTCAACGCCGCGCTCGTAGCGGTGTGACGCATCCGTGTGCAAGCCATAGCGCCTAGCCGTTCCAGCGATAGCAATGGGTGCGAAAAACGCGCACTCAAGGAAGATATTAGTGCTGTCACCCTGAACACCACTGTCCTTGCCGCCCATGACACCTGCCATGGCCACTGGCCCCTTGGCATCAGCAATAACTAGTGTTTGCGGATCTAGTGCGACCTCTTGACCATCCAGCAAGGTCAGCGTGTCCCCGCCCTGGGCCATACGTACTGTGATACCTGAATCCAGACGATCGAGGTCAAAGGCGTGCATGGGCTGACCCAACTCGATCAGTATGTAGTTAGTAACATCAACCACGGGATCGATGCTGCGCAAGCCACAGCGACGCAGCCGCTCGGTGAGCCAGCCAGGGGAAGGTTGAGTCAAATCAACGCCCTCAATAACCCGCCCTAGGTATCGGGGGCATTGGGCCTTTGCTTCTAGGGTAACCGGAAACCCGCGGTCGCTAGCAGCCTGCACGGGCGTGATTTTCGGATAAGTCACTTCGAGGTTATTGAGCACCCCGACTTCTCGGGCTAGGCCCTTTAACGACAAGCAGTCTCCCCGATTCGGGGTCAAATCTACGTCCACGGTAAGATCATCCAGAGGCAAGTCCGCCCCGGCTATCTCTGCCAAGTCGGCGCCCACGGCATGGGAAAGTTCCATGATGCCATCGGCATCCTCGCCAAGGCCCAGTTCTTGTGCACTGCAAAGCATGCCAAAGGATTCCACACCCCGAAGCTTGGCTTTTTTGATCTTGAAGTTGCCGGGCAATACAGCGCCCACTTGGGCAAAGGCTGTCTTTAAGCCTACTCGCGCATTGGGCGCACCGCACACTACCTGAACGGCTTCAGCCCCTGCGCTGACCTGACATACCCTGAGCTTGTCCGCGTCTGGGTGCTGCTCAGCGCTGAGGATTTCCCCCACCACCACGCCGCTAAAACCTTGAGCCACAGGCTCGGTGCCATCAACCTCCACACCGGCCATGGTCATCTGAAACAACAGGTCATCGCTGTCCAGAGCCGGATTCACCCACTGACGGAGCCATGCTTCACTGAATTTCATCGTCTGTTCCTGATATTCGGTTAGTTGAACTGGCGCAGAAAGCGCAGATCGTTTTCAAAAAACAATCGCAGGTCGTCTACTTCGTAAAGCAGCATGGCAAGGCGGTCGACACCAAAACCAAAGGCGAAGGCTGAGTAAACCTCGGTATCGATGTTCGACATTTGCAGCACATTCGGGTGCACCATGCCGCAGCCCATCACCTCTAACCACCCGGTATGACTACAGACCCGGCACCCCTCACCCAAACAGTGAACACACTGCACATCCACTTCAGCAGAAGGTTCGGTGAACGGAAAATACGAGGGCCGAAAGCGTACTTGCAGCTCTTTTTCAAAAAACCGCTGCAGAAAGTCGATTACTGTACCTTTTAAGTCAGCAAAGCTGATGCCTTGATCCACCACCAAGCCTTCGACCTGATGAAACATGGGACTGTGGGTTAAATCCGAATCTCGACGATACACACGACCGGGGCAGATCACCCGAATCGGCGGTGGCTGTTGCTCCATCGTGTGCACTTGGCTCGGCGACGTGTGTGTGCGCAACAAGGTGCCATCGCCAAAGTAAAAGGTGTCGTGTATGGCCCTTGCCGGATGATGGGCGGGAATATTCAAGGCTTCGAAGTTGTAATAGTCGTTTTCAATCTCTGGCCCGCTAACCACTTCGTAAGCGGCACCGGTGAAGATGGACTCGATGCGGTACATGGCCTGAGTCACCGGATGCAAACCACCAGCGGCCTGACGCCGACCCGGCAGCGTCACATCTACGGTTTCGCTTGCCAGCGCGGTCATCATGGCCGCCGATTCTAGCGTGTCTTTGCGAGCTGCTAAATGGTCCTGAAGAGCAACTTTGGCTTCGTTGATCTTGGCACCCGCTTGGGGGCGTTGCTCCGGATCGAGCTTGCCTAGCCCTTTCAGTAGTTCGGTTAAACCGCCCTTCTTACCTAGGAAGCTTACCCGTACCTCTTCGAGATCACGCAGGCTCGATGCTGCATCTGCGGCCTCTAAACCCTGCTTCAATACGTTTTCGATATCCATGTTCATTCCTGGCATTAGCGGTCTGGGACTCTTGCCCTTCCTTCTCTACCCGCCTGGGCTGTGACCGGGCAGAAAAAAAGGGAAGAACGCAGGTTCTTCCCTTTCTGTCCAGCGCACGCCTTAAGGAAGAACACTCTATTAAGGTCTCCTGAAGGCAGTTTGCTTTGTCGTTGACGGTACCCGGAACCGGCGCTGCCGGTGCGAGCAACTTCTTTGCGTTGCTAGGCAGCCTTAGCTGCGGTTGCACCAACCCGCTGGGCCAATGCTGCAAAGGTGTCCTTTTCATGCATGGCGATATCCGCCAACACTTTACGATCAACCTCTATCCCTGCCTCCTTGAGACCGGCGATAAAGCGGCTATAGGACAAACCATGTTCACGAGCCGCAGCGTTAATACGCACAATCCACAAACGGCGGAACTGACGCTTACGCTGCCGTCGGTCACGATAGGCGTATTGGCCTGCCTTGATAACGGCTTGTTTGGCTACCTTAAAAGTACGGCTACGAGCGCCGTAATAACCTTTGGCGGCTTTTAAAATCTTTTTCCTGCGAGCTCGGGAAGCTACGCCTCTTTTAATTCTAGGCATAAGTCCTCCTATCGAGCCTTAGTGGGTAGCATTCGAACCAACGCTGGCACGTCGGCTGCAGCAACCCCTTCCATACCACGCAGCTGACGCTTTCGCTTGGGCGCCTTCTTCGTGAGGATGTGATTCTTATTCGCTTGCTTGTGTTTAAAACCGGTACTGGTACGACGAAAACGCTTCGCTGCACCCCGGTGGGTCTTCATTTTTGGCACTTGCCTTCTCCACGCGATTCATATTTGCCTTCTAGATCGGTTATTGCACCGATCGAGGCGATTAAAAAACCGAGCCTTCGCTCATGTTCTTGCGGGCATCTGCAAGCAGAACCCTGCGCTTCCCCAGTTCGCCTTTCGGCGTTACTGTTAAGAGGCTTCTTTCGGAGCCTGCGCTTTCCTATTTTTTCGTGGGGCCAACACCATGATAACTTGGCGGCCTTCGAATTTCGGTTCTGATTCCACAGAGCCGAGATCGTCCAGATCTTCCGCAATTCGCTTCATAAGGTTCATACCGATCTCGGGATGCACCACTTCACGACCGCGGAACCGCAAAGACACCTTCGTCTTGTCCCCTTCTTCGAGAAAACGCTTCAGGTTGCGTAGTTTTACCTGATAGTCGCCTTCTTCCGTGCCAGGACGGAACTTCATTTCCTTTACTTGGATCTGTTTTTGCTTTTTGCGTTGAGCTGCCTTGGTCTTCTTCAGCTCGAACAAATGCTTCCCATAGTCCATGACTTTGCAGACAGGTGGATTCGCATCCACAGCGACTAGAACCAAGTCCAGTCCGGCTGCTCTCGCTTCTGCCAGCGCTTCGGCTCTCGATACGATGCCTCGCTGACTGCCGTCGGCACCGACTAGGCGCACGTTTGCGGCGGAAATATCGTCATTCAACAACGAGCGATCAACTCGCTTGCTTGCTTTCTTAATGGGCGTCTCCAACTTTCTCCAAGTAGTAGCAAAAACAAAGGCTTGCCAATGTTTTTGTCGCAATGAGCTTTTATCGCCTGCTCGGGGCTTCTCCCTCGAAGCGACTGTTATCTACTTCTGCGGGCGCGCATTTTACTGCCAAGACCGATGCCACTTCAAGACTTCATTGATGTGTCTTTTGCACCCGGAATAACGCTTAACCTTCAGATTCCTCAAGATTTTTTGGCTGCCGACTTGCGGTTTATCCAAGGCTTGCTGCAATGACCTCAATATACTGCCGGCGCACGGCGAGCTTCATGGCCCCATAGGCGTCTGATGGCAACTGGGCCAGCTCTGCCGCCTTGGCCATGGCCGAGGCCTGCAACTGCTCTGGAGAGACTACGTGATCGAGGTACCCGACCCTCAAAGCGTCGTTCCCATCATACAACTTGGCCTGAATCATAGCCTCAGTTTGGTATCGCTTCGACAGGCGGCAAAGACCAAGCTGCAAACCAAAAGGAGGCAGCGTCATTCCAATGGCTGTCTCGTTGAGACCGTATTTGGCATCACCGGCCACACCAATACGGGTATCCGACGCCAGCATGAGCAAGGCTCCTGCGGCGATGGCGTGGCCTGCGCTGGCAGCCACGACCGGCAGCGGGTAAGTGAACAAGCGGAACAGCAGGGCTGCACCGCGGTCCACCAAGGCCTTGCTCTCGGCTTGGCCCTTGCCAATCTCCTTTAAATCAAATCCGGCGCTGAACACGCCACTGCGACCAAAGATTACCAAGGCCTTAGCCTCAGTTTCTGCCCGGTCTAAACCTTCTGTGAGATTGTCGATGAAGCCATGGCTGACCGCGTTGGCTTTGCCATCATCCATCGTGATTGCGGCCACATCGTCTACTAATTCGTAATTCAGCATGTTCAACTCCTTCAACTCCGTTATCGGTTTTACTTTTGTTTTTCTAACAAGCTAACGCTCATGCACTCGCACCGGCAGATCGGTGATACCCCGGATGAAACTGGAGTTTAGGTAGGCGGCATCGCCAACCACCTCGACCTGGCTAAAGCGTGCCATGATTTCTTCCCAAAGGATGCGCAGCTGCATTTCTGCTAGGCGATTACCCAGGCACCTATGAATGCCGTAGCCGAAAGATAAGTGCTGTCGCACGTTGGGCCGGTCGATGACCAGCCGATTGGCGTCGGCAAAGTGACTTTCGTCGCGGTTACCGGATAGATACCAAATAGCCAGCTTGTCCATCTTGCGTATCTGATGCCCACCAATTTCAACGTCTTCCATGGCCGTCCGGCACATGTGGGCCACTGGGCTTTGCCAACGGACAATTTCTGACACCATGTTGGGGATTAGATCCAAGTTGCCCCGCAACTTGTCGTACTCTTCTGGGTAGCGATTTAATGCCTGCACACCGGCGCTTATGGAATTTCGGGTGGTATCGTTGCCGCCGACGATTAACAGCAGCACGTTGCCCAAAAACTCGTTTGGCGCCATATTTTTCGTAGCCTCACCATGAGCAAGGAACGAAATGAGGTCCTCGCCGGGGGTGGAGGCCGCCTGACGCTGCTGCCATATCTCGTTGAAATACTCGAAGCACTTCCAGATTTCGGCAAAACCTTCGGCAGGTGTGTCGAAATAATCGGGATCGCTGATACGTTCCACTGTGTCAGACCAATGAATCAGTTTGTGTCGATCTTCTTGAGGCACATCAAAGAGCGTCGCCAACATCTGCCCAGTCAGTTCCACAGACACTTCACGCACCCAGTTAAAAGTCTCTCCCCGGGGCAGTCCGTCCAGAATAGTGCCCGCGCGCTGGCGGATAAGATCCCCCATGGCCGCCAATCGTGTTGGCGTAAACATGGGCGCAACGGTTTTGCGCTGAACATCGTGGACCGGCTGGTCTTGCATGATAAACATCGGCAAATGAAATAAGTCCGGTGGCGGCTCATCCAAGGGTTGGCCACCCAAACGAATCCCACCGTTCATAATATCCGACGAAAAGAGATGCTGGTGGGTATCCACGTATTTGACGTCTTCGAACTGAGTAATCGACCAGTACCGGCCAAACTGACTGTCTTCGGTGAGGTGCACTGGCGCCTCTTGGCGCAGCCGCTCAAAAACTGCCAGCTCTTTGTCTTGTTCAAACCAATCGCCGTTACCCGGATCCAACTCAGCCAAAGAGCGGTCGTGGACCTGGGTCTTCGGATCGATTTTCCAGCGCGCTCGCACTTGCGCGTTTGAAACGCCGTCCAAATCTCGATTTTGCGTCGTGTTTTCCGCCATCACTGATGTCCTTACGTTCTGAACTAGGTGCGCTGATCCTCTCTTCCTGCAGTCTAACGATGAGGCCGGCTCCACCGCAATCTGCAGGTTCGATGCCAGAATGGAAAGACACTAGCTCTTTCGCACGGTTGCCCACCCGTCATATCCGTTGCCGGCATCCGGCAACGCAAAATCCTTACCGGGCGTGCTCCAAAGGTGCCAGCAAAGAGTACAATCTGAGCAACACGCGTCGGCGGCGATCCACAGACAACCGGCGAAAAAGGAAGGCCTATGATTACCGTATTCGGCTCGCTCAACGTGGACTACGTGTTCCAAATGGATCGCTTACCGCAACCCGGTGAAACTTTGTTGGCATCAAACCTTACGGTGCTTCCAGGTGGTAAAGGGGGAAATCAAGCCCTGGCTGCGGCCAAAGCCGGCGCAGGGGTACGCATGATTGGTGCGGTGGGCAAGGACGGCCTTGGCAATATCGCTCTGGCAGGCCTTAGCGCTAACGGCGTGGACACCAGCCACGTTACCAAACTTGAGCAAACCACAGGCACCGCCGCCATCAACGTCGACGCTGATGGCGAAAACAGTATCGTGGTTTTTCCCGGTGCCAACGGTGGCGCCTCCCATCTCCAGCTGGAAGGTTGCGGCTTTGCTGACACCGCAATTTTGTTACTGCAATTCGAAATTCCCAGCGCAGAAATCGAGAAAGCCATTAGCTTGGCAAAACAATCTGGAACACGGGTCATCTGGAATTTGGCCCCAATGCAGCCGGTGCCCCTCGCTGTGCTCAAGGACGTGGACTGTTTGCTGATAAACCAAGGGGAATTGGATGCACTGTGCAAGTCCTTGGGCTTGGTTAGCGGCGACAGAACAAATCTCAGCCACAAAGATGGGATCCGAGCCGTGGCGGAACTCACAGGGCAAAGTGTTGTGGTCACCTTGGGTGCTAAGGGGTGTGCAGCGTTTCATCAAAACCGTCTTATCGAAGTAACAGCCCTGCCTGTCACACCGATTGATACCGTTGGGGCTGGTGACGCTTTTGCCGGCGCCTTTGCAGCAGCCTTGGATCAAAACCAGACATTTGAAGACGCCCTTAACTGGGGGAACGTGGCAGGTGCCTTGGCCTGCTTGCAGCCGGGCGCCCAATCGTCGTTACCAACCCATGCTCAGATTGTGCAACGCCTGCCAGACCTTGCGCTTTAATCCAACGCTTGTTGTCAACATGCCTTAGCCTTTTAGGTGTTTGGTGTAATCTCCCAAATACTTGTGAAATTGTGGTTTTTCGATGAGTGAGAACAAGTGCGCAAACGTCCGGGGGAATACTTGATCCGCGCCCCGGCTCACCATGCTCAGAGACTGGGCCTCCAGCGCTGAAGACAGCAGACGCTCTCGCAGAAACTGACTGACATCGCAGACAAAGGCGATGTCGGCGATTGTCAGTTCATCGCCAGCGACAAACTCATGGTTAGTCAACGCGTTCTCAACGCCTTGCACGTAGAACTCGAAAGCGCCCGCCATGCGCTGATGCAACTCCTGGCTCAAGGCGTCGATACCAAGCAAATAGACCTGAGCCTCTCGACCAAATACTAGGGTAGCGTCCAAAAAACTGTCGACACGAGAAGCCTCCAGCGAGTTGCGACCGTATAGGCTATGCTCCGCTTCGGCGGATCTTGCCACCGCGCGGAGGATGCTATTGGACTCGAAAATGCCCACGGTTCCATCCGGGCTAAACGCCGCGGGAACTGTGCCATAGGGCTGAGCCAGCATGAATGCATCAGTCTTATACAAAGCACCTGAGAAACCCCTGCGACTCACCCGGGCATGGGGACTGTCCGAGGTTTTTTCCTCTGCCTGCAATTCCCGAGCGTCAAAGTCCCAGAGCCAGTTGCCGAGATTTTTTGGTTTGTCGCCTATGACTTCCACCGTCACGCCCAAATAATCCGCCGCGATCAGAGCCTTCCAAACTCGGGGATTGGGTAAGTACGAAAAAACACGAAGTACGGGACTGCTCATGGTTACCACACCTCGCCAAAGGGTCGAATCACTGACTCGAAGGACCACGCGCTGGGTGGCTGATGAGCGATGCGATACACCTCTTCGGCGATGTCTTTCGGCTGGCAAAAGAACTCATCCGGCTTGCCGTCGAAAACCTCTCGGGTCCATGCCAAATCGATTACCGCATCGATAGCCACATAGGCCGCATGCACGCCCTTTGGCCCCGACTGCCGGGCGATGCTCTCCAGCAATATACGCTGGGCAGCCTTGGTAGGGGCAAAGCCCGCAAAGGCCGCCTTGCCTCGATAGGCGGACGTATTGCCAGTACAAATCAGCGCGCCACTGCCAGCGGCTTCCATCTTAGGAACCAAACGCTGCGCGAGGGCAAGCAGGGCCATGGTATTAACTTCAAAGGCCTTGCGCATTTTGTTGGGATCCACATCCAAATAGGTTCCCCTTTCCGCGCCAACGGCGTTATGCACGACCACGTTTGGTGTGCCCATACGTGTTTCAATTTTGGTGAGGATTTGGTCCAGGGCTAACTCGTCAGTTACATCGCAGACGTAGGCATGAGCGTTTTCTGTGACGCTGGCGATTTCCGTTAGGCGCTGCTCTGACCGGGCGATCATAGCCACCTCGTAACCGGCCACGGCAAAGCGCTCGACAACGGCTTTTCCAGTACCCGGCCCCACTCCAGTCACAACGGCTACCTTGCTACTCATGCTTCCTCCAGATTGGCGGTAATTCAATCATCGTAAACTAACTACATGCACCTCCGCTTTACCAGCCCGATTGCTCAGGGACTAAAGCCTAGAGACCACGCATCTAACTGAACGAATTGCACCTTATGGCGCCTGTATCCGTCCGATAAAAGTTCAACCGGGCTTTGCCAAACGCTCTCAGGAATCGAATGCGAATTTCAAATGTTCACTCTTTATCATTGGATCTCCGATCATTAAACGCGCACCAACTTTTATGCGTGCAGCTATTATTCGATAGACCCAAAACTAAGCTCTGCTATAGAGAAACGCAGACGATTAAGCGCGAATTCTAAAGTTGACGTCGGACTTGGCCCAGGAATCTCTGTGGCAGCGTTAATTCGCCTGCTCCTGATAAAAGTTGACGTTCAACTCAGCACTAACAACTCGATCGTCTTCTCTAAGTTTAGCGACATAGGCATCCGCGACTTCTGGGTCTTCGGGTAAAAGCACTGCAGCGGGCTGAGCGGTAAAGGCGTGTTTCACCGTCAAACCATAATCCGCTGATAACCCGTCCAAGCTGGTAGACGAATGCAACCGCACCACAATGCCTCCGTTCGTTGTGCCCAAACGCCCGGTTCGCGAGTTCTCAACCACAAATATTCGTTCTCCCCAAACTCTGCTGGGTGACTCATAGTTCGAAGCCGATTCGTTCGTTACCACGGCTTTGTCGCCCAACGTTGCCAAACGCTCGGCGTCAGAGACCAAAGACGCAGGCACAAGAGCTAAATCCGTCGCGATCCTTAGCGCTTCCTGTCCTTTTGCCTGCCCTGCTGACATTACGGCCCAGCAAAAAACAACCGTCTTCAATGCCGTTTTCATCATGGCGTTTCACCTGTGCTTGATTTGAATTTCGTAAGAATGAAGAGTCATGGTGTTGCCGTTTACGTGATCATAAGCGCTTAAAATCCACTCACCGGCCATACTCTCACCGTAGAACGCGCTCGCAGACAAGTAGGCATCACGGCCATTTACTGCAGTATCAACAGCAACATGGGGCTGCCAGATTGTCGTCGTGGTGCCCGAGGGTGAGGTGAGGCGAAATCCCACCTCGCTAGGGTCTGCGTGGGTTAGATTGAGGCGGACTAAAACGTATTCCACTGTACCGGCAGTAGGCACATTAATTGCTCGGGTTACGGTGCTACCGAAGCCAATATCTAAATCAATAGTTCCCGTGGAAATCCAATCTAGGGTTGATTGAGCGCCTAAACTACCACCGGTGTAACTCTTCGCCGAATTCACTGCGGCAGTAGCATCGATTCCGCCAAAACCATAATAGTTGTGATAGGTGTAGCCCACTTCATTTACGACCCACTCGTGGTAGGTAATCCCGTCGACGATCACTGGCGCGATGGAAGCATCTACTTGCTCGCTGGTGGTGGCCAAAATATGTTTCACGTCACGCATAGTGAGCGATGGATTGGCCTCAAGCATCAAGGCTATGACCCCAGAAGTATTGGGCGCGGCAGAGGACGTACCATTCATTGTGCTCATATAGTTGCAGTTTGCGTTTTCACCATAAGGGTTACTTTTAGAATCGAACTCATTGACACCATCACCACCGCCGCCAACGTAACCCTTGGTGCAGCCTTGTACGTCTGTCGTCATAATCGCGGGGGCACCGCCAGCACCACTGCTGCCGTATTCGCCGCCCGGTGCCGACACCCAAATCGCCGAACCTATTGTGGAGCGGCTGAAGCGAGAACCATCCGCGTTCAGGGCACTCACCACAATAATGCCGGCGTTGTTGTGAGTGGAGTCTTGGTTTGCATCGCGGCAGGACAGTCCACCATCACCGTTAGAGGTGCCACACAGGCCGTTGGAATCTTCATCAAAATCGTTGCCTGCGGACTTGACGAATATCGCTCCCTTGCCGCCTCTCATGGCAGGCAGCGTTGTACTGAGAGTTACTTCTTCTGTCGCAGAAGGTGCTTGATCTATGGCGAGCGAAGCAAATCCCCAACTGTTGTTGAATATATCAACGTTCCGGGAATACTCTTCACCACCAAAAGTAGATATCCATGCAGCAGCGCTTTGATTTTCAAGCCAGTTGTAACCCTTCAACGAAACTTTCGGTGCCACGCCCCGGGGACCAATGTTATTCCAGCCTCTGGCGGCGGTAATACCTGCTACGGCAGTCCCATGATCACCGCCACTACCGGCAAGGGTAGGATCCGTATCGTTATCAACGAAATCGTAGGACCCTGCCACTACATTCTCAATCAGATCTTCATGGGCGATTTCAAGCCCCGAATCTACAACAGCAACCACCACGCCTTGACCGGTGTAACCTGCCGCGATAGCGCCAGACACGTTCATATCAGCGCCAACACTGCCGCCAGTATTGGCGAAGTTCGTTTGTCCTGTATTCGACAGGTGCCATTGATACTTGTAAAGAGGATCGGTGTTCAAAGACACAGAAATGGTAGAGGGCATGGAATCTACAAAACCGTCATTTACGATGTAGGAAAAGCTATCAGCCTCAGCCCTATCAGCCGAAGTTGTATAGCTAAATTCTCCAGTTAGAGAGTTCGTCACGGTAGCGGTTCCGTGAGCTGCTTGCGTAGTAATGCTGTAAGTCACTGCTCTGTTATCTTGGGCAGTCGATGTTAACGTTCCAGTCAGTAGGTTCTCGCTTTGCGGCAATAGCTCCAAGGCTAGGGCTTGTGGGGCAGTTGTAGGCAGCACACTCACATTGGCGTCCAGAGGATAGGGGTCTGCTGCGTCATCGACGCCGTCATTATCATCATCCGCATCCGCAGACATGCCTGTTTCCTGGCAGGCCGCGTCACAGTCATCGGGGCGGCCGTCGCCATCCGTATCGGTGAGAGAACCCAGGCCAGCTAAAGGATATCCATCATCGGCATCAGCGACGCCATCATTATCATCGTCAGAATCAGCAGACATGCCTGCTTCTTGGCAGGCTGCGTCGCAATCATTG
>JAQWIX010000150.1 GCA_029248675.1 Pseudomonadales bacterium
GCGAAGGCGTCGAGGCTTGGTTTGATGCCGGTATTAAGACGCCCATTATCGTCCCTTCGGCAGTGGCTGGCGGCCAGATGCAGGCCATGGAAGAGTTCTTCAATCTCTGGGACTAGCCAGAAACAGGCCATGCACCGAACACTGTGGTTAATACGTCATGCCGAGGCAGCGAACCCAGTGTTTGGTCAGTCCGACGACCAGCGCCCGCTAACACCAAGCGGGGCCGCTGACGTTATAAATCTCGCCAGGCATCTGGCGAAAGAAAGCGCAACCCCCGCCCAGTGGCTTTGGTTAAGCCCAGCGTTGCGGACACTTCAAACCGCACAACCGATAGCACAGCTTTGGGACTGCGAGTCGATGGAAGACAGCGCTCTGTATTTAGCTGATCCATTTGCACTACTGCACTGTCTGCAAACGACGCCGGCAGATTATCAACACCTTGCACTGGTAGGGCACAATCCCGGCATAAGTCAGCTAGCCCACTACTTAGCGGTGCCCTCTGACCAAGGCACCGTTGAAGTTGATATTCCGCCCTTGGGTACCGTTCAGTTGACTTTCCATGGGAGCTGGCAGGACCTAAGACTTGGTGCGTGTGGTGTTAAAAGCTACATAACACCCAGTCGCCTCGCCGCCGATCGTTAACCCGGTCAAACAATCGACAGACAATCCGGCAGCAAAGCGTCGGCACCCGCATTAATAGGTGTTATTCAGCTCAGCCTTGGCTACTCTTGGCGGATCTTTAAGTTAGAGATTTATTCATGGGCTTTCTTTCTTTCATCGTCTTATGCGTTATCGCTTTTCTTCTTTGGCGCATCAGCGATCAAATGCCAGACGTTCTATTTCGTCTGAGCGAAGTACAAAAAGACATTGCCGAAATGCGCCGTCAGGGCGAACGCGCCGATGACGACTGATCCATCCTAGATGGATTGGCGTATTTTTATGGGTCTGTCCCTAACCACTCTATGGTTGGGCATGGGTCTTGCCTACATCAGCGGCAACGTCGGGTGGACGGCATTCGTTCAGCTACCAGCCGAAGAACTTGGCAGTTTTCTTGAAGGGGCCTTCGCACCCCTCGCCTTTCTTTGGCTGGTCATCGGCTACTTTTTGCAGCAACAAGAACTGATTCAAAACACCCAAGCCATGCGCGATCAAGCTCAAGAAATAGGTCGTACGGCTGAACAAGCGATTATCCAATCCGAAAAACTCGCCGCCTCGGAGAGCCACGCTCGGCAGGAAGCAACCCTGCGTCTAGCAGAGGCGGTGCGCCAACAGCTGGGCGGTATCTCCGGCATGCTCTATATCTCCAGCCACGGCGTTGCCGGCGATTACCCTGAAAGTGTCGACAGCAACCATCTGTTCGCCGAACAGAGCAAGGGAGACGTCGAGGTATTTAGTCGCGAACTGCTGGGAGCCACCGTTAATTTTGCTTCAGAAGCCGAACGCTTTGATCTGTTTTACAAAACCGAAATCCGCGCCCGACACACCAACCAATTTATTTTTGTATTCGAGCGCTTACTCAAACACGTGCGCAGCTCAGATACCGACAATATGCTCTTCGACTCGCTCATTGGCAGCGCCCACGGCCTGCTGTATCTGCGGATGAAAACATATCAAGCCAATGCACCATCGCAGTGGAACGATCACAGCAAAACCGCGCAGCTCGTAGAATTGTGATGGCAGTCAGCCATGCTTACCGCCCCAGCCAACTCCTAACTACTGGAAACCTCAGCTATGCAAGATCCTCTATCGCGCTTTAAAGCCGACAGGCAAGCTGCATGGGGAGCCAAGGACCCAATGGCTGCAGTCTGTGTTTTAGCGACGGTGGATACGGACGGACTGCCCCAGGCGCGGACCCTGGTGCTACGAGATGTTGCTGACGGTTCTATCGAGGGTTTGGCCATATACATAAACGCCAGCAGCCCAAAGTGGCAGCAAAGCCAAGGACGTGTGGCGATCCAGACCTGGTGGCCTGCTACTCAAATACAGTACCGGATGCAGGCGAGCTGCCAAGAGCTGCCTGCCGATCACATTGCCGACAGTTGGCAGCTTCGACCAGATCCGCCCAAGCGCATGGACTGGCTATACCAAGAGCACCCCCAAGGCAGCCATGTGAAAGATCGACAAACCCTTCTAGACCTGCTGGATGCCACAGTATTACCAGAACCCTTGGTAGCGCCAGAAGGTGCCAAGGGTCTGCTGTTGCTGCCAGATGTGATCGAACGCTTGGACCTGACCCAGAGCAACGGCGTGCACGATCGGGTGCGCTATCATCGCGAGGGTGACCGCTGGCAGCAGCGAACCCTCGTTCCCTAAGTATCCATGGATCAACACTCCAGCTTCGGCCCCGCGCCCCTGGACTCACCGCCATTTGATACTTTGCAACCGGAATCCGGAGCGTAGTACCCTCGCCTGTATTACTTTGAACCTATGTGAGCGCTGAAAAGTCGGCGTACACGCAATTGGAAGCAAGCCTATGGGTACTCCTTACGACGTCGTCATCAAGGGCGGCTCGGTCTACGATGGCAGCGGCGCCGAGCCCACCAATGCTGATATTGGTATTCGCGATGGCGAAATTGTAGAGGTGGGCACCATTGCTGGGGGTAAACAAGTCATCGATGCTGATGGCGCCATCGTGACCCCGGCTTGGGTTGATATCCATACTCACTACGACGGACAGGTCACTTGGGACGACGAAATGGACCCTTCCGCCAGTCATGGTGTTGGCACCATTGTCATGGGCAATTGTGGCGTGGGCTTTGCCCCAGTGCCGCCCGGGGGTGAACAAGACCTAATCGATCTTATGGAAGGGGTGGAAGACATTCCGGGTACCGCTCTTTACGAGGGCATGCCTTGGGGCGCTTGGGAATCCTATCCCGAGTATTTGGATTACCTTGACTCGCGCAACTACGCACTAAACATCAGTTCGATGATTGCCCACGGTTCTGTGCGCAACTACGTCATGGGGGAGCGCGGGCGCAACAACGAAGCGGCTACCGAAGATGATCTAACCCATATGGGCCGCATCGTTGAAGAAGCGCTAACCGCCGGCGCGGTGGGCTTCTCAACGTCACGAATACTGGGCCACCGCTCCATTCAAGGCTTGCCTGTGCCCGGCACCTTTGCCAACGATGCCGAAGTCATGAACATTGCTCAGGCATTGAAGCGCGCCAATAAGGGACTGTTTCAGATCATCCCCTCAAGCACTCTCGGCCCAGGCCAAGAGGGCTTTGCCGAGCATGCATCCTTGGAGCAGGAAATTGATTTGATCTCAGCGGTGATCAGAGAAAGCGGCCGGCCCGCGACCTTTACCTTGTTCGAAATTGAGGACTGGTCGAATAAATGGCGGGAAGCCATTGATCGAGTGAAACAAGCCAACCGGGGTGGGGCCCAGGTTTTCCCCCAAGTGGGCAGCCGCCCCACCGGCTTAGTATTCAGTTTAGAAACCTATCACCCTTGGATCTTAAAACCGACATTTAAGCACCTTGCCGAACTTCCAGCCCACCAACGCCTGGAACAAATGCGTCGGCCTGAAATCAAGACGGCCCTGTTGAACGAAGAAAATGATCTGGCCGGCGTACCCGTTGGCTCCGGAAAGTTTCTGATCGCCAACGCGCCGCTGCGTTTTGAACAGACCTTTCCGCTAACCAGTAGTAGCACCTACGAACCCGGCCGAGAAGAAAGTTTTGACGCCTTAGCTAAGGCTTCCGGCGATGATGGTATGTCCGCCATGTACGATTATCTGGTGGCCGCGCCGGGCCGTATGAGCATTATGTTTTTCACCAACTACGAGGACTTTAATTTAGACGCCGTTCGAGAAATGCAGATGGATGAGTCAACGGTGACTGGTCTTTCCGATGCTGGCGCCCATGTTTCGATGATTTTCGATGCGGTGAACCCAACCTACCAACTGACCTATTGGTCCCGAGATCGGGGTGAAGGGAGGACCCTCCCCTTGAGTCATGTGATACATCGAGCCACCCAACGCAACGCTAGGCTGTTTGGTTTTTCTGATCGGGGTCTCATAGCGCCGGGAATGAAGGCGGACATCAATGTGATCGATATGGCCCAGCTACAGCTCGGTGAACTGACCATGCGTCATGACTTACCAGGTGGCGGCGCTCGCCTGATGCAAGGCGCCAAGGGTTATGTGGCCACCTTGAACCATGGCGTCTTGACCCGAAAGATGGACCAAGACACCGGAGCTCGCCCGGGCCGGTTGCTGCGTTCCTCCTAGGTCCAGCTCTAAGTCTAGCTCTAGCTCTGGGTGCTAACCCAACTCGGCGGTGACGATACCCCGCAGGTTAGCAAAGCAAACCTGTTTGGCCACTTCGATGAAGGCGGTCATAAAGGGTGATTCGGCTTGGTCCTGACGGACTGCAGCGTACAAGGTAGGCCAGATACCTTCTTCGCCCAAAGAGCGCACGACGACGTACTCGTTTTGCAGGTATTCGAACAGCGCCCAGTTCGGCAGACAGGTGACCCCGCGCCCGCTGGCAACCAGCTGCACGATCATTGTGGTCAGCTCCGCATGCCGAACCCGCTCAGGCTCGATGCCCGCGGGCCGCAAGAAACCCGTAAATAAATCCAACCGGTCCTGATCTACCGGATACGTAATGACCACCTGATCCGCTAGGTCAGCAGGCTCTGCCCAGGCTTTATCGACCAGCGAGTGGGTTTTGCTCACCGCCAACTGGGCCTCGTAGCTAAACAAGGGAAAGTAGTGAATGCCGGGTTCATCCACTGGGTCAGCGGTAATCACCAAGTCCAGATCGCCCCGGGCTAATGCCGGTAGTGGCGCAAAATGAAAGCCGCTGGAAATATCCAACTCCACATCGCTCCATTGGTCCCGATAGGTGTCGATAGCCGGCAAAAGCCACTCGAAGCAGCTATGACACTCAATGGCCATAATAATGCGTCCGGTCTCGCCCCCGGCCAGTCTCTGCAAGTCGATCTCGGCATTGTGCAGCCGCGGTAACACTTCATCGGCCAGCTCTAGTAGACGATTACCGGCACTGGTAAACCGAACCGGTCGAGTTTTGCGCAAGAATAATGGACATCCAACACGCCCCTCCAACTCCTTGATTTGATGGGATAGGGCTGACTGGGTCAGAAACACACGCTCTGAGGCTTCCACCAAACTACCCGTTTCTCGCAAGGCTACTAAGGTGCGCAGGTGGCGTATCTCGATATTCGACATGAGTTATATTCAGGTTTTCTGGAATTGTCGCGCATTATATTCATGTTAGTCCGACCCCACCAGCAGTATTAACCATAACCTTAACGGTGGCTTAGCTGGTATTTCACCTATTCAGATTCCGGTCGGTGTTTTAACATGCCGCATCACTCAGGCCGGACTTTCCCAGCACTATGGACGCCCAAACCGCTTCAACCTCGGCCTCTGGTAAGAATTCGCTGACCATCGCCTTACTCGGCTACCGCAGCAACCCGTACAGCGGCGGCCAAGGCGTGTATCTGAAGCATCTATCCAAGGCGCTGGTGGATTTAGGCCATCAGGTTGACGTGATTTCCGGGGAACCCTATCCCAATCTGGATCCCAGAGTTCGCCTTGTGAAACTGCCGGGGCTGAACTTATTCGATCACGCCAAGCCCTTGCATGCCCTCGCTCAGGGCAAGTGGCGGGACCCCATCAACGTGGTTGAATGGCTGTCTTTTTTAAGCGGCGGTTTTCCGGAACCGCTGACCTTTGGGCATCGACTAACGCGCTACTTCAAACGCCAGCGGCCTAGCTATGACATCGTTCACGACAATCAGAGCCTGTGCACGGGCCTGCTAGGGCTGCATCGCCGTGGCTACGCGGTTACCAGCACCATCCATCACCCCATCACCTTTGATCGTGACATTGCGCTGGCCAACACCAAGGATTGGGGGCTGCGCTTGCTAATCAAGCGCTGGCATGGGTTCCTAGGCATGCAGACCCGAGTTGCACAGCTGCTTCCTTACATCACCACGGTAAGCCAAAACTCCAAACGAGATATCGGCACCGCTTTCGGCATTCCTGCCAAGCGGATTACTGTCGTGCTCAACGGCATCGATACAGAAATATTTCGCCCCTTGCCAGACATAGCGCGAGAACCCTTTCATCTGATCACCACTGCCAGCGCAGACCAACCGCTAAAGGGTACTCAGCACTTGATACCTGCCGTGGCCCAATTGGTGAAAAGCTACCCAAACCTGAAGCTCACCTTTATAGGAGCACCTAAATCCGGTGGCGTTACCGAGCGGCAAATTCAACACCACGGTCTAACCGATCGCATCGAATTTCATCACGGCATTTCCTTTGAGGCCATCGTGCAACTCTACGCCCGAGCCAGTGTTGCCGTAGTGCCATCTGAATACGAAGGCTTTGGTTTTCCTGCCGGCGAAGCCATGGCCTGTGAAGTCCCCTTGGTGTCCACGGACGGCGGCGCACTGCCCGAGGTCGTTGGCGACGCCGGGATCGTGGTACCCGCCAAAAACAGTGAGGCCCTTGCCAAGGCCATCGGCTATTTATTCGACGACGCCGAGGCGAGAACACGCTTGAGCCAAGCCGGCAGATCGCGCATTGTCACGGAGTTTTCGTGGCAACGAGCTGCCCGAGAATTTGTACAGCACTATCGCCAGGTGATCCGCCATGAGTCTTGAAACCATTGATTTCAACCGCCTAAACATTCGCCCGGGTGATCGTCTGTTGGATCTAGGGTGCGGCGAGGGTCGTCACAGTATTTCAGCCTATTTGCTGGCGGACGCAGAAATTGTTGGATTGGATCTTGGCCTTAAGGATCTAAAGACGGCTAAGGAACGCCTGATGGACTTTCCCACGCCGCCATCCAAGGGCGGTTATTGCGCATTTATTCAGGGCAGCGGTCATGAGCTGCCTTTTCCCGACAACGCCTTTGACCATGTGATTTGTTCTGAGGTGCTGGAACACATTCCAGACTATCCAAGCTTTCTGCGGGAAATTAACAGGGTGCTGAAACCGGGCGGACTGTTCGCCGTTAGCGTACCCCGCTATTTTCCTGAATGGGTGTGCTGGCAACTGAGCGACGCCTACCACCAGGTCGAGGGTGGCCATGTGCGAATCTTCCAAGCGTCCCACCTACGGCAGCGCATTCAGTCCATAGGGTTTAAATTTCTCAGCCGGCACTGGGCCCACAGCTTGCACGTGCCCTATTGGTGGCTGAAGTGCCTATTTTGGAACCGGAGTGAAGAACACTTTTTAGTCACCCAATACCATCGTCTATTGGTCTGGGATCTGATGCAGCGTCCATGGCTGACGCAATTTTTGGATCGTTTGTTGAACCCCTTTTTGGGCAAGAGTGTCGTCATGTACTTTCGACAGCCATAGCCCATGAGCGAAACACACGCCCAACCGCTACCCGACAACCTGCGCGCCACCGCCGCCTACATTGCCGGCCTGCAATTGCCCAGCGGCGCACTACCCTGGTTTGAAGGCGGCATCACCGACCCATGGGATCATGTTGAGGCCATCATGGGCCTCACCGTTGCAAGCAATCTTAACAACGCTGTAGCGGGCTTTGAGTGGCTAGGCAAGATGCAGCGGGCCGACGGGGCATGGTTTGCCGCCTATCAGGACGACATCGTCGCCGACGACAGCCGGGCCGAAACCAATTTCGTCGCCTATGTAGCTACCGGACTGTGGCACTACTACCTAGCAACTCAGGACAAAGACACCCTCGCGCAATTTTGGCCCATGGTTCAAAAAGCGATTTCCTTTGTTTTGGATCAGCAAGCGCCAAGCGGGGAAATCTATTGGGCCGTGGACACCAAAACCGGGCCATCAAAGGACGCCCTAGTAACCGGCTGCAGCGCTATTTACAAATCCCTAGCCTGTGCCTGTCACATTGCCAAGCTCCTAGGTCACGAGTCCACATCTTGGCAGAATGCCCGATCACGGTTGGGACAGGCGCTGCGTCATAAACCCGATCGCTTCGATCGAACGTGGGAATCTAAGGCGCGTTATTCCATGGACTGGTTTTACCCCGTCCTTAGCGGCGTGATCACGGGGCCAGACGCCGAACGACGGCTTGAAGAAAAATGGGATGCCTTTGTGGAA
The DNA here is from genome assembly GCA_029248675.1 of Pseudomonadales bacterium. GTDB lineage: Bacteria > Pseudomonadota > Gammaproteobacteria > Pseudomonadales > Azotimanducaceae > UBA4421. The sequence goes on from JAQWIX010000150.1 coordinate 8,075, forward strand.
AGGGACTTGGGCTGCCGATGCGTGGTTGATCAACCTTGGGTCACCATCGCCGAAACCTGCGAACTGATTATGGCCTGTGTGGTAGCGGGCAAGAGCGAACAGGCGCTTTCGCTTTATCAGAACATCCAGCGATTTCAGCTGGAGAATGGTAGCTGGTGGACGGGTTATGTCTTTCCCGATGATGCCTACTGGCCAGATGAAAAACCTACTTGGACTGCCGGCGCAGTGCTGTTGGCTGCTGACGCGCTCTTTGATCTGACCCCAGCATCGGGGCTCTTTAGGACCGTTGAACCGGCCTAACTGTCAGAGGCGCCGCAACACTGCCAGGGTTCGCCGCATTTCTACTTCTTCAAACAAACCCGACGCCAGCGCCAGCTGATAAATATCGTAAGGCGCCTGACCGCCGTCGGCAGGATCGGGAAAGATGTCGTGTATGGCCAATATACCGCCCTGACAAATGTGCACACTCCAGGTGCGATAGTCCGTCAGCGCGGCCTCAAGGCTGTGGCCCCCATCGATGAACACCATACCAAGGGGCGTCGTCCAATAGCGACCAGCTTGCGCGCTAGCGGCAACTACCGGGGTGACCCAAGATTCAAGATCCGAAAGGCACAGATTGCGTCGCAACGCCGGCAGAGAGTCCATTCGGTCGATGGTGGCATCGAACAGTTCGGGATCATGATATTCCTCCCCGAGCTGATGCTCCTCTGAACCTCGGTGGTGATCTAAAGCAAACACTTGGCCGCCGGCATCCTTGGCAGCGCTACCTAGGTAAATCGTGGACTTGCCACAGTAGCTGCCCACTTCCAAGCATGGGCCGAGTGCGGCGCTAGTATGAGCGTACTGATAAAGGGCTGCGCCCTCATCGGGGTGTAAAAACCCTTTAACGCGATCGATATCGATGGGGAGCTTCAACGCCCTTAGCCGCCGATACCAAAAAAGACGAGGACAAAGCTGACGGGCAGGAAGCCTAAGAAATAGATGAGTAGGTTGGCCAAATCGTTTTCTCGGGCGTCGGCGGCGAGGGACAATTTACTGCCAAGTAAAAACCAAAGACCGCCGGCGAGCAAAAACGTGAGGATCAGAGTCAGTATTAACGCCGCCATACCATTGAACCCTTAGTGAGATCGAGCCATTGCCGATGGACTCGGAGCCACGGATTGACCAGGTCAATTCGCGGCCCGACCCTGTTGGCTGCTCAGAGTTGCAGCATACCTCGAGTTTTCAGCTCGGCCATATCAACAATGGCTTCGTAATTTGCCGCAACATCGTCGGCTGAGGCTTCAACACCCAGGTCTAGACCGTTATTTTCCACAACGGTGGCTAGCGAGTACTGACCACCCTGAGCCTGCAAAATTACGCCATTTGGCGCGTCTTCGCTGACCAAGAAAATCGCTGCCGGAGTGACCAGTTCTGGTCCCAACTTTTCTAGCACTTCTTCCGGCATCAGGTTTTCTGTCATGCGGGTTGCTGCCACCGGCGCGATGCTGTTCGTGTGAATGTTGTTCTTAGCACCTTCGATTTTCATGCTGTTCATCAAACCAACCTGACCAAGTTTGGCGGCGCTGTAATTGGTTTGGCCGAAGTTGCCATACAAACCGCTAGGAGAAGTGGTCATTAGAATTCGACCATAGTTTTGCTCGCGCATGATGGGCCATACCGCGTGAGAGCAATAAGCCGCGCCCAGCAGGTGGACGTTTACCACCATCTCAAAATCGTCCAAGGTCATTTTGGAAAACGACTTGTCGCGCAATATGCCGGCGTTGTTGATCAGTACGTCCACACGGCCCCAAGCGTTCATAGCATCGTCCACCATGCTTTGTGCCCCTGCACGATCAGAGACGCTGCCGCCGTTAGCAATGGCTTCGCCACCCATGGCCTTGATCTCTGCCACAACGGCCTCTGCTGCTTCTGATGAGCCGCCGCTGCCGTCCATGGAACCGCCCAAATCGTTAATGACGACCTTGGCGCCCCGACGAGCAAGTTCTAGCGCGTGGCAACGGCCTAAGCCTCCGCCTGCTCCAGAGACAATGGCAACCTGATCGGCAAAAGAAATAGACATGATGTACTCCAATTAACTGTGTTGTTATCTGCCCAAACTAAGGGCGCGCTGGGAATTGTGTCGGTCCGGTAAGTGTCTCCAGCTGGGGCTGAATCCACTCTATCCATTCACACAATACCGGCCGTGTTTCTCGCGGATCGATCAATTCATGAACCGCAAAGGACTCTGCTCGCGGGAACGGTGATCGGGCTTCGCGCAACCGATCCTCCAGCTCTCGACGCTTTGCTTCTGGGTCCGCAGCGGCAGCAATTTCCCGGTGGAAAGCAACCGCTACGCCTCCCTCTACAGGCAGCGGGCCGGATTCTACGGAAGGCCACGCCAATATGTAAGCACCCGGCGCGTAATGGGCGGCCGTCGCCACGCCGAAGCCTTTATGCACTTGAATCACCGCCCACGGCACCGTTGACTGGGCAGCTGCGGCCACTGCTGCCATGCCGTAACGAATGGTCCCTGCAGCTTCAGATTCCGGCCCGATCATAAAGCCTGGCTGATCAATCAAATTGACGATGGGTAAATGAAAGGTGTCACACATCTCCACGAAGCGTCGGTATTTTTGCGCCGCCTCTGCGGTCATGGCGCCGGCGTAGTGGAGGCAATCATTAGCCAACACGCCAACGGGCTGGCCGTTCAAAGTTGCTAGGGCACATATCTGGCTTG
>JAQWIX010000126.1 GCA_029248675.1 Pseudomonadales bacterium
GCTACCGCTTGTGGTTTATTGTTTTGTGGATTGTGGATTGTGGATTGTGGATTGTGGATTGTGGATTGTGGATTGTGGATTGTGGATTGTGGATTGTGGATTGTGGCAGAAAGAAGTAACAAGCCGGCAAGCGGCAGCCAAAGCTGCCGCCTTGGCGTGATTTACTCGGGCAAACCCAGTACCCGCTTGGCGATAATATTCAGCTGCACCTCCGAGGTTCCACCCTCGATGCTGTTGGCCTTGGATCGAAGCCAAGCCCGGGTTGTGGTCAGTTCTTCTTCGTCAAAGCCTTCGCCGGACCAGCCTACGGATTGCGTTCCCATCACCGACAGCAACAGGTCGTACTTTCCAATATTTTGTTCAGTACCGTAGTACTTAAACATGGACGAAGTGGCTCCGGGGGCGTTACCCGTAGCGGACTCTTCCACACTACGGCGGGTGGTCAAACCAAATGCGCGGTCGTTCATGCGATGGGCTAGGATCTTTCCACGCAGCGCAGCGTCGTCGATCTTACCGGACGCGTCCGCCCCCAAGTACTGCAGCGCGTATTCCTCCAGAGACGTTGTTTTTTGTCCGCCACCAATGCCACCAATCATGGATCGCTCGTGTTGGAGTAGGCGCTTGCCCACCGTCCAACCTTTATTCAGTTCGTAAACTAAGTTGGCCTTGGGCACGCGAACGTTATCGAGAAATGTTTCGCAAAAAGGTGACAGCCCACTAATCAGTTTGATTGGCTTCACCGACACACCGGGAGTCGTCATATCAAACAGTACAAAAGAGATGCCTTCATGTTTGGGAGCATCAAAGTCCGTCCGCACCAGACAAAACATCCAATCGGCGTGATTTGCCCCCGAGGTCCAAATCTTTTGACCGTTAACAATGAAATCGTCTCCTTCCTCCACTGCAGAAGTTCGAAGGCTGGCCAAGTCCGACCCTGAACCTGGCTCGCTGTATCCCTGACACCACCAAATGTCTCCGCGAGCAATTTTGGGCAGGTGTTCTTCTTTTTGAGCCTCGGTGCCGTATTCCAGCAATGCGGGCCCAATCATGCTCAACCCCATGCCGACCAAGGGTGGGCGCGCATTGACGCGTCCCATTTCGCTTCTTAGTACCAAATTCTCGTCTTTGTCGAGGCCAGCGCCGCCGTATTCTTCCGGCCAGGTGGGTACTGTGAAACCCCGCTCGGCACACCGCTCCATCCACACTTGGGTTTCTGGGTTACTGTACTTCGCGTTGCGTCCCCCTCCTGGATGTTCACTTGGATCCATGGGAGTACGCATAGACGGTGGGCAATTGTCTTCGAGCCAACTCCGTACTTCTTGGCGAAACCCGTCTAAATTCTGCATCTCTTTTCCCCTCTGCCTTGATGATCTTCTGCCGAACGCTGCAAAGAGCGTTTTCTTCAGTCGCCCTGCTTTGCAGCTTCTTTTCTGCCAGCGACTCTACAGCAAATCCCTAATCTTGCCGATGGGGTTGAGCTTGCGTCCATATTGATGCCCTGACCCTGGTGCGGGCTGTCCCTCCGCCATGGTTTTTTCCAATAGATTGCGACGAAGCGGGTGGCAAATAAACCGGTGTCCACGTATCGTCTACGGCAACAAACATCAGTTGGAATTGCCCGTGCCCGGAGTCGACCTAAAAAAAGCTGGCCTGAAAGTCACCCTACCTCGCTTGAAGGTACTTGAAGTACTCGAACAGGCTGACCCGCACCACATGAGTGCCGAGGATGTGTATAAAAAATTACTGAATTCCGACGACACCGTTGGACTTGCCACCGTCTACCGGGTGCTCACTCAGTTTGAAGCGGCGGGCATGGTAGATCGACACAATTTCGACGATGGCCATTCGGTTTACGAACTAGCCGCGGAGCGCCACCATGACCACATGGTGGATGTGGACAGTGGTCAAGTGATGGAGTTTGTCAACGAACGCATTGAAGCCTTGCAGCATGATATCGCGGCAGAGCACGGCTACGAGTTAGTTCATCACGAGCTCGTACTTTACGTACGAAAAAAATAGGGGCTAACAGCCCTCTTGGTCTATCAGGCGATGGTATAGACGCAGATGCCGTCTGGCGTTGAGTTCATCGCCTTCCAGCTCTCGGATACGTGCCAAGTTATAGTGTGCGTCGGGCACCGCACTCGCCTTACGGTAAAACAGAGCCGCCCGCTCGCAATCGTCCTGTTCGTCGAAGATCGTGCCTAAGTTGTAGTTTGCCAACTGATGCTCGGGCCGAGACGCAAGGGCCAACTGATAATGTCGCTTTGCACTACGAAGGTCGCCGCTCAGCTGATATAAACGCCCGAGATTCACGTGGGCATCTGCATTCAAAGGATCGAGCTTAATGGCTTCTCGGTAGGCATCGGGCGCTTGAAGCGGATCAACTTCCTCTAAGTCCAAGCCTAGGTTGTACCACTCATCCGAATCTAAATCAGATAGTGCCTTTTCGTCACCGCCTGCAGCAGCCTTGGCCAGTTCCGCCACATTCTCCGCCAGCTTCTGAATGGAAAAATTCATCGTTAGCTGACCGCTTTCCACTTCCCAGGCTTTTTCGTCATCTTGAACTTCCACCACGCTGCCGTTTGCATAGATGCGTACGGCACTCAAAGAATCCAATTGCGTGAGGTCAGTTTTAAGCTTGGTGAGTGCACGATTGCTTTGCCGCACGCTAATCGCCGCGTCGGTCAGCCCTTTTGCTGCTCGCAAGAAGACCACGTCTTGAAAGGAAAAACGAAAATGTCCCATAGCATTGCGCTGGGGATTTAACAGATCTCGACGTACGTAGTCCCGAATGCGCGCCTCAGACAGGCCAAGTAAATCCGCAACGTGTTGGGTGCTGTAGCCATTGGCGCCCTTGGAACGCTTGCTGGGTGGGTGTTGCTTAAAACTCATCGCGATCTGCAAACTCCGGCATCTCGTCAGGCCACCTAACTATAGCCCACTCTCAAACGCCTGCCTACGAGTCTGACTGTGGATTCAGAAGCAGAAGCGTCAAACTGACAATCACGATGACAAAAGTTGAAACGGGGTAGCCGTTTTGATCCGTGGCAATCACCGCCCTCAAGCGGTCGAATTGTCTTGCATTCCAAGGGCGATCCATGTGGTATCCAAACCAGAACAAAACTCACAGCCGAACCAGGACTACGTTAGCCTAGGGCAAGGCAGAGTTAGTTAATATCTGGGGAGGTATTAATGGCGGAGAACACAGGCGAATCAAACGGCTCTATTGACCAAGAGAGCCAGGTACCGCTTGAACGCAGACCAATCTTTTGGTTCTACGGCTCAGCCTCCATGGCCTACGGCATCAAGGACAACGCCTTTAGTTACCTTCTGCTCATCTTCGCCAACCAAGTGCTGGGACTACCTGCCTATTTAGCAGCGACGGCCTTGGCCATTGCCTTGGTTTGGGATTCGATTTCCGACCTGTTGCTGGGACATTGGTCAGATAAAACGAGCACTCGCTACGGCCGCCGTCACCCATTCATGTACGCTAGTTTGTTGCTGCTTCCGCCCGCTTTTTATTCTTTGTTTAACCCGATCATCGAAATCACTCCAGACAATGGCTTTTACTATGTGCTGATCACTGCGCTCATTATTCGCACTGGAACCACGCTTTTCGAAGTGCCATCTACCGCACTGCTCCCGGACCTAGAAAAAGACTACGACCGGCGAAACCGCTGGCTGGCTTTGCGCCATGGTTTCGGCTGGTACGGTGGCAATACAATCCACACTGTTAATTTCTTTTTCTGGGTTGGCGCCTACGGCGTCACCGTGAATACTGGATACGAAATCTACGGTACCGTTGGCGCCTGCGTGATCGCTGGCACCATCGTCCTATCCACCCTAGGCACGCAAAAAGTTGCCGCTGCGCTGCCGCGCCCGACAGAAACCTTCCGATTCAGAGAAATCGTTCAGGAAATCGGACAGATTTTTCAGTCTGTCAAGAACCGCAACTTCGCCGCGCTATTTGGCTACGGTCTCATCGTTGGTATTGCCGGGGGCCTCGGTACCGCCCTTTATTTGTACAACACTGTCTATTTTTTCGGCTTTTCAGGCAACCAAATCGCCGTCACGGGCGTCTTCGTCCTTATCGCCCCACTGGTGGCCTATTGGATCACACCGTTATTCGCCAGTCGCCACGGCAAACCCGCCACAGCGATCGCAGCGTTACTGTTTCGCATCGTCTTGTATCCCATTCCCTACGTCTTACTGCTCGCTGGGTATTGGCCAGACTTCGGCACCTGGTTGAGTCTTGGTTTCTACACCGTCTTTATCGTTGTCGAGGTCGTAGGGCTTATCGTGGGAGGCGTGTTGATGGATTCGATGATGGCCGACGTAGTAGAGGACAGCGAGGTAAGCACTGAGCGAAGATCCGAAGGGTTGTTTTATGCTGCCCGCAGCTTTGCCTACAAGATCGTTTCCGCCGGCGGTATCGTCTTCGCTGGCACCATCGTCTCCTTGGTGGGGCTGGATGGCGTCAACTCCTTCGATCAAGTGACCTGGCAAATCCGCTTTGACCTCGCGACATTCTTTTTGCCCCTGTACTGTGGCTTGGTGCTTTTGGCCATAGCGGTGCTATCCCGATACCGCATCGACAAAGAAAACCACGAAGCTAACTTGGCAACCTTGGCGAGACGCCGCCAAGACAGGGATGCATTGAAGGGCTAAATTGCGTTAACGAATACCGTTTAGATTCTTAGGAGGCTGTATGACAGATATGAAATTGGGGTTGTCACTTGGCTACTGGGGGTCTACCCCGCCAACCCATCACACAGGCATGGCACAAAAGGCAGAAGCACTGGGCTACGATTCTGTCTGGACCGCCGAGGCTTACGGCAGCGACGCCATTACCCCCTTGGCTTGGATTGGGGCACAGACCAGCAAAATTAGACTGGGTACTGGGATCTGCCAAATATCAGCCCGCACACCCACCGCCATGGCCATGGCGGCCTTGACCATGGACCATTTGTCCAATGGCCGAATGATCTTAGGACTCGGCGTCTCCGGGCCCCAAGTAGTGGAAGGCTGGTACGGGGGTCCTTTCTCCAAGCCATTGGCCCGGACCCGTGAGTACATTTCGATCATCAAACAGGTTCTGGCGCGGGAAGAGCCCGTTGCCAACGAAGGCCCCCACTATCCTCTGCCATACACCGGTGAAGGCAGTTGGGGCCTAGGAAAACCGCTGCGCTCAATTGTTCACCCTCTGCGGGCAGACCTGCCCATTATGATGGGTGCCGAAGGACCGAAAAACGTGGCTCTAGCGGCAGAAGTAGCCGATGGGTGGCTGCCCCTTTATTACTCACCGTTTCGACAAGAGGTTTATTCCGCCTCACTTTCAAATGCCAAAGCGGACTTCGAAGTCACTCAAGGCATTGTCGTGAACATTACCGATGATGAGGAAAAAGGCCTGATTCCCGTCAAACATATGTTAGCCCTATACATCGGCGGCATGGGGGCGAAGGACCGTAACTTCCACAAAGAGCTTATCAGCCGTTTTGGTTTTGAAGCCGAGGCAGCAGTGATTCAAGATCTCTACCTAGCCGGTAAGAAAGAAGAAGCGGCTATGGCGGTGCCGGACAAGTTAGCGGACGAGATTTCCTTGGTCGGATCCATCGATAAAATCCGTGACCGCCTGCAGGCCTGGGACGAAACCCCTGTAACCTCGCTCAATGTTTCTGCCCGCAGCCCAGGGGAGTTGGAGGCCTTGGCTGAGTTGGTACTGGACCGCTAAGCAGCCGCCACTTATCAGTCTCGATAGCACTGCAAAGAAAAGGCAAGGCCCATAACCGGGCCTTGCCCTTTATCTTTTAGGCATTCTCACCATCTTGGCGATCGTTTCCCTGCTGATCTGGAACCGATACCGCTTTTGCGGCTTCTTTGGCAGCTCGGCGGGCAGCTCTTTCAGCTTTTCGCTCTGCTACTTTGGCCTCTTGATCGGCTTTTACCCGAGCTCTCACCAGCCCTTTCTCCAGATCGGTGACTGGTATAAAGCTGGGAATGGAACAACGTGGTCCCGGTACAAATTCGCCGATACTCCAGGTCTCCAGCGCTCTAAAACCATCGTGTTTACAAAACTGGGAGCCATGCACCTCGTAGCTGATCGGGGTGTTTTTACGTAAGCCAAAGCATTGGCGCTTAAGGCGCACCAAGTAGTTCTCATCTCGCCCCAGGTCGAACACTAGGGTTCTGTTATCTAAAACATTAACGCCGCGAATACGCCTTGCCGGCAGGCAACGCTGTCCCTCTACCATGGCATCAGACGAATCTGAGAAGATGCTGTCCACCCGCGCCTGGGCTTGAAGGGTAGCCAACTCCTGTGTAGACGGTTGTGTTGCTTCTTGACCCTGCGCCGCACTATTGGTTTCCGCCCAACTGCTCAGGGGAACAGCTAGAGCCGTTACTAGGGCCAAAATCCCGACTGTAGATATCGTTTGCTGCCAATGCATCTGAAACGTTGTTCCATCCATTTTTCTGTCCTCGAATCGCCCTTGCCTCGATAGTATCGCGCCCACAAGCCACCCGCTACTCGGGAATCAGCCGCTCCAGCACCTTTGCGGAGCGAGCAACCTTCAAGGACATCAACTCATCTGCCCGGGTTGCTCCTTGGTTTAACGCCGCGATAGGGACTGCGCATTGGTGGGCATGCCTTACAAAGCGGAAGCTGGAAAAGACCATCAGCGATGAGCCAATCACCAGCAGCCCATCTGATTCCTCCACTGCGGTCATGATTTCCTCAACCAGCCTCTTATCGACGCTGTCGCCAAAGAACACGACGTGGGGCTTCAATACGCCACCACATCCCTCGCAGTTGGGCACCTGAATCTCAGAAAAGTCTATCTCTAGGTCTGCGTCGCCATCCGGTGCCAGTGCGAAGGATCGTTCCTGTATCTGGGGATTTTTTGCCTCCAGCCACTCCTGAACCGCCGCTCGGGGGCTGATGCCACCGCAGTCCATACAGATGACTTGATCGAGTCTGCCGTGCAGATCAATCACTGCTCGGTGCTGGGCTCGCTGATGCAGGCGGTCGACATTTTGGGTCACCAGAGCAGTCATCTTACCGGCCCCTTCTAAGCGCGCGAGGGCACGGTGGGCAACATTAGGCTGGGCGCGCCAAAACGCAGGGTATCCCAACTGGCTTCTACCCCAGTAGCGCTGACGCCAGTGGTGGCTTGCCATAAAATCTTGGTGACTTACCGGCCGCGGACGCTTCCACCGACCGGCGCTATCTCGGTAGTCGCCAATGCCCGAGTCCGTGCTGATCCCTGCACCGGTGATGACCAGCATCCGACTCCTATCGTCGATGAACTTTCTAAGGGCATCCAGTTCGGCTTCCCGCTCAGCATCTGGGGATGTCTGGTCGTCCATTTCCGCTCACTCTGTTGTGCGCTGGTTGTAT
>JAQWIX010000160.1 GCA_029248675.1 Pseudomonadales bacterium
ACCGTTCACGGCAACGTCAACGGCAATTTGTTGATCGCCGGCGAGGACATAGAAATCACGGGCAGAGTTCTTGGCAACCTGCTCACCTTTGCCGACGACGTACAGATATCAGGTAGTGTTGATGGCATGACTGTGGCGGCAGCGGATTCTTTAGAATTCACCAGCGCCACGATCTTAGGCGACTTATGGCTGGCAGCAGATTCTATCGACGTTGACGCTAACACGGACATTGGCGGCAATCTCACCAGTGCCAGTAGTTCCTTAGACGTCGCGGGTAAAGTTGGCAAAGACCTTGTAGCCGCCGCGGAAAGGCTGTCAGTCTCGGGCCAAGTGGGCCAAGTGGGCCAAGACATTCGAGCCACTGCCAAACACATTGATATCGCCGATGCCGCCGTAGTGGGTGGTGATATCACCTACCGCACCCAAGACGAGGACGAACTGACCCTTGGATCCCAAAGCACTGTCGAAGGCGAAGTTGATTATATGGGTCAACCCAAGGACATCGAATTTGGCAATCATTTTGGCAGCCACGACTTTTACCTTTGGGGGCTGCTGTGGTTCTTGGCCGCCTTTATCGTTGGCTGGTTGGCCCTGACTTTGTTTCCGAAACTTCAGGATGCGGAGCTGGGCCCGGGCAAAGAAGGGTTGAGAAACGCCGGAGTCGGCTTTTTGGTTTTGGTGAGCGTGCCGGTGATGTCCATTATTGTCGCCATCACGCTGGTTGGCCTGCCCCTGTCTTTAATCGCAACAGCGGCTTGGCTGGTGGCGTGGTACTTGGCAAAAATCGTCTTGGCTCATCTGATCGGCCGCTCTATTTTTGAGCGCCGCCACGATGTCCCTAGCTTGGTATTATCGCTGTTCGTTGGGCTTGTTATTGTCACTGCCGCGGTGAATTTGCCGCTGATTGGAGGCACGCTGAACTTGATCGCGACGGTTGTGGGGTTGGGCCTGCTGGTCCAGCTTTGGTTGAGCCGGTCAACAACACCACCGGATCAGGCAAGCTAGCCAATGAAGAATAGATTGCTTCGCTGAAGGTTCGCTAAGTCAAAAGGATTCTTACGCGGACCGACATGCGGAGGCGAGGCACCGCCTGGACAGCAACCTACCCCCCTTGTTCAGGCATCACACCCAGCACGCCCTGTGCAACCAACTCATCAATTTGTGCGGAGGTATAGCCAAGTTCCGCTAGGATCTCTGCGCTGTGCTCTCCGAGTCCGGGCGCATGACGCTGGATGCCCGATGGGGTTTGATCGAACTTTGCCGCTGGACGCGGCTGTCGGATACGACCCGCAATCGGGTGATCGTATTCATGAATCAGATCGTTTGCCTGAATCTGGGGGTGAGTGATCACTTCTTCTCTGGTCAATACCGGGGCTGAAGGCACGCCTTCGGCATCAAGCCGTTCTAACCAATAAGCCGACGTATTGGTGGCGAGCACTTCCCCTGTTAATGACAGCCTCTCGGTCGCGTTCACCGCCCGATCATTGACGGTTAGGAATCGAGGATCCTCCAGCCACTCGGGATGCCCCAATGCCGTACACATACCCTGCCATTCTTTATTGCTCATGGCTCCTGCGGTGATGTAGCCGTCTTGGGTTTTAAAAATCAGATCTGGCGATAGCTGCGCCCGGGCATTCTTCACTTCCTTGCCCACCAAGGTGAATCCGCCCATCCCCTCGGGCCACAGGTATGCCACCATGGTGTCCAGCATGGCCAGCCGGATATGCTGGCCCTTTCCCGTGCGCTCCCGAGAAACCAGCGCCGCGGTAATGGCCTGTGCCGCGGTAACCGCCGTGGTCTTATCCGGAATGATGGTGCGAATCATTTTCGGACGACCGGTTTCGCCGTCGGTTTGAATAGCCGCCAAACCGGACAGGGCTTGAATGACTGGGTCATACACGCGCTGATGAGCATAGGGACCGGTATCGCCAAAACCGCTGATGGATACGTAAATAATGTCTTCCTTCAGACCTCGCACAACGTCTTCGCCAAAGCCCATGCGTTCGATGGCGCCCGGACGAAAGTTCTGCACCATAACATCAGCTGTTTGCAGCAGTTTTTTCAGGGCCTCAACCCCCTCGGGAGTTTTTAGATCCACTGCCAGCCCTCGCTTGGAGCGGTTAGAGGAAATGAAGGTGGAAGTAATGCCCGAGCGGGTGGCTCCGGCGCCTCTGACCAAATCACCGTCCAAGGCCTCTACCTTAATCACGTCTGCCCCTTGGTCTGCCAGCATCATGGTGGCAACAGGACCCGAGATCATACTGGTGAGATCGATGATTCGAATGCCGCTTAACGGCCCGGTATTCCCCGCACCCTGATTTTGCTCAGACGTCATAGCCCTTCCTTATATTCCGGTTATTGTTGTTCTTGCTCTTCTAGCTGCCCTTAACCTTGCTCGGCCCGAGCCTTGGCCCATTTATAATCTGCCTTACCATTGGGCGCACGGCGCACCTGGTCCACCAACAGCACTTGCCTCGGCAATTTGTAGCCCGCCAGATGATCGGCGGTAAATTCAATGATGTCTTCTGCGCTAGCGACCGTGTTTTCCCGCAGGGATGTTACCGCCACCACTCGTTCACCAAAGCGCTCATCCGGCAAACCCACCACCAAACAATCTTCGACTGAGCTGTGCCGTTTCACCGCCTCTTCCACTTCCTCAGGAAAGACCTTTTCGCCTCCGGTGTTAATGCAGGCGCTGCCTCTGCCCAGCAAGGTAATGGTGCCATCTGCCTCCACGGTGGCGTAATCGCCGGGGAAGCTGTAGCGCACGCCGTCGACTTCGCGGAATGTGGCCGCAGATTTTTCCGGATCTTTGTAATACCCCAGTGGAACAAAGGCCGACGTGGCAATTTTGCCCATCTCACCGGAACCCGGTTCCACAAAACGACCGTCGTCTGTAATTACCGCCACCCCCTCGTTAAGTTCGAACTTCGCGGTATTTGGCGTACTGTCGCGGGTGGTAATTGAGCTACCCATACCGCCTTCGGTAGAGCCCATGACATCCGCCAGCACCATGTCGTGATGCCTTAACAAACCCTGTTTGATTTCCTGACTCCACATCACACCGCTGGACGAAATCTGTTTTAACGACTCGATGCGGTAAGGGGTTCCGCGCTTTTCAGCCTCGTCCAAGGCTCCAAGAATGGGTCGGGCGAACGCATCTCCCACAATGACCATGTCCGTTACTCGATGATCTTCCACTAACGTCAGCAAGGCGTCGGGGTTCAATCCCAGCTTGGACGTGGTAACCACGGTGCCCCCCAGCATCATGGTAGCGAAGCTACCCAGCCATACCCCGGTACCATGCATCAGCGGACAGGCCGGTAGCGAGACCGGCGGCTCGGCGATTTGATCTAAGAAGTCGCCAAAGGCGGCCAGGTTCGCTGGCGGTTCCAGCTCCCGACCTGCTGCCCCCATGGCGAGCAAAAAACTCGCGAAAGCACCGACCGGGTACATAACCCCCTTGGGCATCCCAGTGGTACCGCCGGTATAAAGCATGTAGACGCTTTCAGGATCTTGGGTGCGCCGCTGTAGCGGCGGATTGGAACGAATGGCACGCTCGTAATCTTCGGCCCCTTTCAGTAACGCTTCGGTACCGTCATCAATCTGAACAAAGACCTTTACCTTGGGCAGCCGATCTCGGATCTCCCAAATGCGCATGGCGTAACAGGACTGAAAGAACACGGCTTCGGCGTCGCTATTGTCCAACAGGTAAACCAATTCATCGGATTTGTAGCGGTAATTTACGTTGATGGGGCAACCACCAATTTTGAAAATGCCGAATTGGGCTTCTTGATACTCGTTACTGTTGTGCAGATACAAACCGGCCTTGGAATCTGGCCCCAGGCCATGGGACTCCAGTAGGCTGGCAATACAGGACGCCCGGTGCTCAAAGTCTTTCCAGCTCAGAGGTTTGTTGTCTGAGATGGTAGCGATGCGATTTGGATATTTGTCGGCTACCTGTTCCCACGCCGACGCGAAATGAAAGTCCATGGTTCCCTCCCCGGATCCTTGCAATGGAAAGCGCTCTGCTGCTGCGGGCACGACCTTGGCGCGGTGGTTTGACGCACCTCAAGAGCCAGCAGCGACTGAAGATATTGGCGGAATTTACCCGAGAGGTCTAATGCGGGCTTAAACGAGCAGGAGGCCTACTCTCCTGAGGAAACGACACCGGTCAGCCTCACCTTAAGCGGCAGTCGGCCAAGCTTGGTTTTAATCAGTGCGGGCAAATAACCCAGCTCCGGGATCAGCCAATAGCTGACCCGCCGGTGAATACTCCCAGGTGTCGCCTCGAAGGGTTCCGATTCCACCTCAATGGTTTCGTAGGTCTTCCCCCCCACCCGGAGCTTTTTGCCGCGCTCTACAATCCGTACTCGATAACGCCCCACGGTGTCATCAATGTAGTTCAGCAGCAGCGGCCTAACTTCGGTCTTATCGGCAAAGTGACAACCCATAACAAAAAACTGAGACAGCTTGTCCACGTAGTAACCGGTGGTGGCTTGATCGCCGATGGGGTGTTCCAATTTTTGAAAAACCGGAGCGGTCTGGTTGGGACGCTGTAGCTCACCCTGATAGCGAGCCACAAGGTTTTCCCAATCGTATTCAATGGCGTCATTGAACTTCCAGCCGGGGCTAAACCCTTTATTGTGGTAGCGAATGGGTAAGTAGTTGCAATCGCTATACGACAACTCGGAGCGATGCCAATTGCTGAGAATCCAGTTATCGATTTCGCTTTTCATCACCACATGATCTTGATCGAAAGCTACGTCTACGGTGCCATCAAACCATGTGGGCAGGCCAAAGACATAAACCCTAAACTCCAGAGACAGATCCGACGTTGGAATAGGCTCAGCCAACACCGGGCGGACAAGGGCGCAAAGACTCAACAGCACCAGGCCAAAGCCCCCCAAGCCCATGGGCCATGCACACCCTCTAACTGGCATCATCATCGGATGGGTCTGTGGGTAATTTGCAGTCACTGCCTTTTTTCTGTTCTTGAGCCTCTTGGGCTTGTTGCCAGCGCGCGAAGGCAGCCAACTCGCCGGCGATTTGTGCCGCCACGTAACTGATGACCGCGGCGTCGTCCACCAAACCCCAGCCGAATAAGAAATCCGGCACCGCATCAAAGGGCACGACGAAGTAGGCTACCGCCGCCGCCACCACGATCATGGTTTGGGTAGAAACATCACGATACTCTCCAGAAACGTAGGCTTTTAATAGCGCTACCAGACGGTGCAGATGCTCTTTGACTTCCGCCAGCGGCCCGCCTTCGGCCCGGCCCAACTTGGTTACTGCCTGACTGAGAACTTGGCGCAACAACCGCGGGTTTTTCAGGAGCTTGGCGCCCCGACGCAAAAACCTCGCGAACCCACGGGGTGGTTTAGCCATGCTGACGCCGCTCTTCACTGGAAGGCCCTTGATCCACAGCTTGTTGCTTGCCGTCATTGTCCCGGACGAAGGCGAGCATCCAGCGGGTAAACAGCTGGGCGTCTGTGGGCGTTGTCAGGCTCTCGATCCCCGCTTGGTAGACGTCTTCCCCCAGCAGTTCCCGACGCACCCCCATGAGTGCCTCGGAATATTGGGTATTGAGTTCCGGGTGCCCCTGAATGGTCAGCACGTGGTCACCTAGGGTAAATCCGGATACCGGACAAAAATCACTGCTGGCAAAAACCTGAGCGCCTTCGGGCAACCGCTGCACCTGATCTTTATGGCTGGACACCAAGTGCAATTGATCCGGGACTTGATCACCATCGCCCATCCAAGGCAGCTTTTGCACCAAGGTGCTGGTTTGTACCCCAACTGCCCAGCCCACCGGTGCCGGCGCCACTAAGCCGCCAAAAAAGTGGGCGATCAGTTGGTGCCCAAAGCAGATGCCCAGTATTTTTTTCTTCCCGTCGATGGCTTGAGCCACGAATTCGGCGAGTTCGCGGATCCATGGAAGGTCGTCGTAAACGCTAAGCTTACATCCCGTTATTAAATAAGCATCACAGTCTAGCGTGGTCGGCAGCATCCGCTGAACATCGTAAGTTGTGATGCGAATACTCGGGTCCTCGGCTGTGAACAGCCCGCCAAACATCTCGGGATAGTCCCCAAATCGCGCCTGCAGCCCATCCAGCACCGAGTCTGTTTGTAAAATACCCAAGTGAAGCGTCATAAAAGGTGAACCTTCATAGATTGAACCCGTTCCTGCGTTTGGATTTATACAATCTCAAAATAGCGGTCGAGCTGCCAACTATTCACGTGCCGATGATACTCCCGCGCCTCCCAATGCCGGCTCATGGCAAAGTGCGAGACGAAGGCTTCGCCAAAACGCGCGTTTGCGGCTTCACTGGCTAAAAACCGGTCGGCGGAGCGCCGCAAATCTTCGGCAAAGTGATAGCTTGCGGGCAAGTGCTCTTCTGCCTCATAGGCGTTGCCCGCCACCGGCTCGTTAGGCGCCAAGCGCTCTTCCAGTCCAATTTCTATGGCCGCTAACGCGGCGGCCTCAACTAGGTAGGGATTTGCGTCGGCGCCACCTACTCTTACTTCGATACGCTGACTGTTGTGGTCACCGGGAATCACCCGAATACCCACCGTGCGATTTTCGATACCCCAAGTCGCCGCAGTGGGCGCCCAAGCGCCTTTGACTAACCGCGTGTAGCTGTTCACCGTTGGCGCCAACATAACCAAAAACTCCGGCAGGTAGCGCTGAAGACCTGCTACCGCGTGCCGCATCTGATCTGAAATGCCATGGTCCTGGGCTGGGTCGAAGAAAATGTTGTCACCGTCAGCATTACTCAAGCTCAAATGTAAGTGCCCGCTCTGGCCTGGGTAATCCATAGACCACTTGGCCATGAAGGTGGCCATCATGTCCCGGCGTTGAAAATAGCCCTTGGCCATGGTTTTGAAAATGGTGGCTCGATCCGCTGCTAGCAAGCCCTCCGTGGCTGCCAGAGCCCCTTCCCAGACACCCGGGCCGGTCTCGCAATGTAGCCCCTCCAATTCACAGTCGATGTCAGCGCAGTAATTCATAAAGGCTGTGAACTCTTTGCCCAAGGCCGATGTCCGCAGCACCGAGTAACCAAAATTGCCGGGACTGATGGGCGTCAGATCGCGATACCCTTTCTCGCGCACGCTGTGGGGTGTTTCGTTGAAGATAAAGAACTCGTATTCGAAGCCCGCCCGCGCGCTAAGACCCTTTCCTCTCAGTCGCTCCAGCACCTGGCGAAGCCGGGTGCGTGGGCAAAGGCCATGGTCACTGCCGTCACGCTCCACGAACTCGGCAACGAAGTAGGGGCAATCCTCTTCGGCAAGCCAGCGTTCAGTGTCAACTAAAAGCCGAAAGCCGGTGTCCGGGAAGCCGCTATGCCAGCCCGTATAGTCACCACCTTCGTATAACTCGTCGTTCATATCCCAGCCAAACACGCAGTCGCAGAAGCCGCCTTGCTTTGTTAGCAAGCTGGCGAACTTTTGCAGTCCCACGTATTTGCCTCTGATCACACCATCGATATCCGTCAGGCCCAACTTTACCTGCCGGACACCCAGCTCTTGATACCGAGCTAGGGTTTCTTGCAGCCGCTGGGCGGCCGGGGACGGAGAATTTTGCGCTTTATCGCTCATGACTTTTCACTCCTGACGCTCTGAGATTAACGGCAACGTGGCGTCGTATCCTCCGCATCCTAACCAGAGGCCCCGCAATTAGCGAGACGGTTACCCGAACGCGTTGCGCGGTAACGCTTTAGGGTGGTTTGTTACCAAAATTCTCAGCGCCGCGAACCCGCCACTTATGCGCCAAATTTGTGCACAAAACAGGGCTTTCCCTGTGGATAACTTTGAGGATAACTTGCGAGAGAAATGTGCGCTTTTTCGGCCTCTGTTAACGAAAAATATGCGGGTGAAGGAGGCAAATCTCGGTTTATCTATATTTTTCATGGGGTTACAGGATTTTTATCGCGCGAACTGCGAAAGAGTGCTCGCATCTTAGCGCTAACAGTTTTTATGTTTTCGCTTGTGCATAAACTCGGCGACAAAAGTTAGTGCACACTAACAATAGAGCGCCCATTTTTTCGAGCAATCACATAAAAAGGCGCTTTTTTTTTGACACAGATCACAATTGTTGGCAAAGCTAAGCTGGACTCATTCTATGCATCGCATTGAAGAGTTTGCGACGGTATTTGGTGGCCAGTTCGTTACCCTTACCCAGTACGTCAAAGATACGGATCATGGTCAGCCGACCGATGTCATCTCTAAATTCTCGATTTTCTCTGAGGATATCCAAGCACAGGATCAAAGCCGCTTCGTAATTCGCCGCAACCACCTGCACAACTGCCAACGCATAACGGGATTGGAGGTCATCAGGATTAGCTTCGACGCCAGCCTGGAGGTCATCCAAACCATCCATACCGGCTGCTTCTTCAGCGAATTCCAGCCTATTTTGGGGCCTGCTACGTCCATCTGTGTCTTCCGGGATTGAGGCCAGAACAGTGCGCGCGTCGTCCAAGTCGCCCTTGCGCACCAAAACATCTGCCAGCTCAACCCGCAAGGATTGGTTGTTTGGCTCCTCGTGAATACTCTGCTGCAAGACCGTCGCGGCACCAGCAAAGTCGCCTGCTGCCATCAGCTGATCCAGATCGCCCTGCATGGCTTCTACGGAGGACTGGGTGAGCCCGTCTAAAACTGTTCGCAGTTGAGCCTCGTCGACCATACCGTCGAGCTGCTCAGCAATAGCGCCTTGATGGATAATTCGAATACTCGGCAAGCCTTGGACCTGCAGTCTGGGTGCAAGGCTCTGATCTTGCGCCACATCCGAGAGGGTCAAGACCGCCTTGCCCGCGTAATCAGCCATCACTTGCTCAACCAAGGATTTAACCTGTACCGATTCGGGCACCTGCTCTGCCCAAAACAACAGCACAACAGGCTGTTGAGCTGAGGCATCAACTACGTCTGTTTGAAAGTTGTCCATGGTAACGTTCGTGGCTGACATGTATTGGCCTCCCTGTGGCGATCCGTGTTTGTGATCTTTTTTCCTAACACCCGCGAATGTTCACAGGTTCTTTTGCATGACGAAGGCTTTCACCTTCGAGCGAAATTCTACATCACCTTATCGAAGGAAATCTGGCGGGTAATGGGCGGTTCGCCGATCCACGCTTGGCCCTCTTTTTGGCTGGCGAGACTGAGGCTTGCCAGGCGCCCACGCACAGGCGCAAACAAGCGCTCGACAATAGCCATGTCGTTGTTCTGCTCGCTGATATGACCAATCACCACATGCAAAGACTCGTTGGCGATGCGCTCCAATAGCTCCAGCGCTTGAATATTCGACAAGTGCCCTAAATCGCCGCCAACCCGCCGTTTCAGGGCCGGGGGGTAGCTACCACGTTGCAA
>JAQWIX010000171.1 GCA_029248675.1 Pseudomonadales bacterium
GCCAATAGACTGACGCTGCAAAGCCCCCGACGCCTGCTGGATAGTCTGGCAACATCTCTAAGCGACAAGAACACCCAACTTCGCCGGGCCATCAAACACCGTCTGGATGAACTCCAACAGACCTTGGGCGCCAACGCTCGAATGCTGGAAAGTGTCAGCCCGTTGCCGACCTTGGCCAGGGGGTATGCCGTGTTGCGAAGCGACAGCGGCACTGTGGTGTCTCATGTGACCGATCTTCAGCCGGGTCAAAGCCTACAAGGCCAGCTGCAAGACGGCAGCTTTAGCGCACAGGTCACCGAGATAAAACCAGGCGGTACCTTAAACCGCGAAGTAACAACCAGCGACACTCAGCTCCCAAATTAAGGCCTATGATTCCATGCACAAGCTGACCACTTACCTAATTGCTGCCGCCCTACTGTGCAGCCACTACCTTGCTTTGGCTCAGGATGACCGGGCCCACAAAAGAGTATCTGCAACAGTGCCCGGCGGTATCTACGTTTGGGAGGTGCCCCAGGGAGCAACGGATATCCGTTTCAACAATCGTCCGGTTTGGGTTAGCCAAGATACGGCTCTGATCGGTATTCCCTTGAATCAACCGCTGGGTAGCGCGGCAGTGCAGTATCAGCACGAGGGCAAGGTGCTTGCCCACCCCTTTGAGTTAACCGAAAAAACCTATACCGAGCAACACATCACTCTGCAAAACCGCGAGATGGTCAACCCAAACCCGGATCAATTGGCCCGAATACGCGAAGAAAGCCAACGTCAGAAGGCCCTGTACCTACGCTTTACTGAGCAGGCCCTGACAGAAGAAGGATTTATCCTTCCATTAGAGGGGCGTGTGAGCAGCCTTTTTGGACACCGCCGTTTTTTTAATGGCCAACCGCGCAATCCTCACAGCGGTCTCGACATCGCCGCCCCCACCGGCACTCCGGTGCTCGCGCCAAGCTCAGGACAGGTAGTTTTAGTCGACGACCTTTATTACAACGGCAAGACGGTGTTTCTCGATCACGGTCAGGGGTTGATCACCATGTACTGTCATTTAAGCGAGCAGGCCGTGGTGGAAGGAAGCACTGTAGAACAAGGTCAGATCATCGGCCTAGTGGGCGCCACCGGCCGGGTAACTGGCCCTCACTTGCACTGGTCGGTGAGCTTGAACGGTTATCGGGTCGACCCGAATACGTTAATGACGCTGCTGCCAGCCCCCACGTCGAACTGACTATTTCTTCGATTTCTTGCGGTGCTTGATACTGCGCTTGCGCCGGTCCACCTGCCGCTGAGTCAGCACATTACGCTTGCCGGCAAAGGGGTTGTCGGAATCGCGTAGCTCTATTTTCACCGGATTACCCAACAGATTCAGGGCCTCACGAAAGCCATTCTCCAAGAAGCGGCGATAGCTTGCGGGCAAGGCATTAAGCTGGTTTCCGTGGACGACAATCCGCGGCGGGTGGGCGCCCGCTCGGGTGGCCACTTTGATCTTGATCGCTCGCCCCCGCACCGACGGTGTTGGGTGAGCCACAACCATGTTGCGGACCAGCCGGGTCAGCAAGGACGTAGAAACATCGAAGAGCCCCATTTGGTAGACTTCGTCGATCCGCCCCAACAGTTTCCCTACACCGCTGCCGTGCAGGGCCGAGATCATTTGCAGGGGCACCCAAGGGACAAAATTCAGACGACGATCTAGGGCCGTTTTTACTCGCTCACGCTGAACTTGTTCCAGACCGTCCCACTTGTTCACGGCAATCACCATGCCGGCACCAGCGTCTAAAGCGTACTCCAGCACATGCAGATCCTGCTCCACTAACCCCTCGGAGGCGTCGATCACCAAGATCACCACATGGGCCCGCTCCATGGCCTGCAAGGCCTTTACTACCGAGAACTTTTCGGTGATTTCCGACACCTTGCCCTTACGGCGAACGCCGGCGGTGTCGATTAGCACATAGTCTGTGCCATCTTTAGAAAACGGGATATCGATGGCGTCCTTGGTGGTACCGGGCATATCAAAGACAACTTGCCGCTCTTCGCCGATCAATCGGTTCACTAACGTCGACTTACCCACATTTGGACGACCCACGACAGCGACGCGGATACCGTCCAGCTGTTCTTCTACGTCATCACCAAGGTCTAGGTCTAGACTGTCCAGTCGCTGGGCCACAGACTCTCTGAGCTGCTTCAAACCGCGATTGTGGCTAGCTGAGATCATGGCGTACTCGGGAAATCCGAAGCGAACGAAGTCTGCGATGATCTGATCTTCGTTGAGCCCATCTATCTTGTTGATCACCGGCAAGAAGGCCACATTGCTCTTGCGCAGATAGGTTACGACATCCTCATCCGCCGCGGTCACACCGTCTCGGCCGTCTAACAACAACAACACCAGATCCGCTTCATCAACCGCCAAGCGAGTCTGGCCCGTCAGCTCGTCGGCCAGAACATGCTCACCGAACAAGCCACCGGTGTCGATTAAGGTAGCCTGACTTTCCTCAAGCTCCATGCGCCCGTAGCGTCGGTCCCGAGTAAGACCGGGCACGTCGGCAACCAGAGCATCCCGGGAATTGGTCAGTTTGTTGAAAAGTGTCGACTTACCAACATTGGGCCGGCCGACAAGGGCCACGGTAGGTAACATGACTAGCGGGTCGTGATTTTGTATGCGTGAAGGCCGCCGGCGTTATCTAGGACGTAGAACATACCGTCCGCCAAGGTAAACGAAGTGCGCAACCCTTTTCGGCTCACCCGAGTGCGGCCCATCATGCGCCCGTCCCGCTGAGCCATAACGTGCAGGTAACCCTCCGCATCGCCGACAACCAAATAGTTCGAATAGGCCAACGGTGCGGTCAGACTCCGGCGCGCCAACAGCTCGTGCTGCCAAACCACTTCACCACGGTTCTGATCAACGGCGGTTATCGTGTCTTTTTCAGCCACTGCGTAGATTTGCCCATACCCTTCCGCAAGATCAAGGTAACTTGATATCTCAACTTCCCAGCGAGGTCGGCCGTCGCGGGCACCAAGTTGCACCAAACGGCCTTGATAGGCCTGACCAAATACCGAGCCACCAACCACCAACGGGGACGAGTCCACATCCACAATCCGGTCTAACTCAGAGCGACCCTCGGGCAACATGATGCGCTGGTCCCAAATCGGTTCGCCATTACTGGCGCGAAGGGCCACCACCTTACCGCTGGCGAAGCCGGTATAAACAACGTCTCGGCCTGTTACTGGCGCACTGGTTCCGCGTAGGGTCAGCAAAGGAACTTGGCTTGAATAGGACCAAATCTGCTCGCCGGTCTTGGCGTCAAGGGCAATCAGCTCGCCATCTATGGTTTGAGCAAATACGCGACCTTGAGCCGCCGTTGGCCGGGCGCCAATTTCAGACCCCAAGTAACTTCGCCATTGAACACTGCCATCGACCACGGAGAGCGCGATCACATCGCCTCTTGTGGTACCCAACAATACAAGGCCTTCGCCACCACCAACACCGCCGCTGACGAAACCAGCGTCACTGCGGTCCATAATTCGGCCGAGCCCGACGCTTCGTCGTTCGACTCGATCAGCCTGTTGACGCCAAATCTCCTTACCGGAGAACCGATCAAAGGCCACAACCGTGCCGTAGGCATCTGCTCCCACGACCCGGTCCGCCGTTACCAGCGGCTGAAGTCGTATGTACTTTTTACCGAGACCCTTTCCGACCTTGGACTTCCACTGTCGCTGGATGCGCACTTCGGCATCGAAATCCACTAACTTAGCTGGCTTGGTGTTTTCTTTTTCTTCGTCATCCCCAATACCGGGAATCCAAGAAAATGCCGCACACCCAGCCATCAGCGATGCCCAAACGAGCAACAGCAAGCCGCGCACACTTTGCCGCTTGAAAGTGCCTGCCGAGGACGACGCTGGATGAGTCATGGGCGAGAATTTCATTAACGAACCTTTTCCTGAAGAGTTACTTACAGACGGGGATTTGTTTGACGCACCTTTCATTTATCGGTATCGGCGCCTGACGCTGGCTCGGCATCCAAGGTCTCGCGTGCTTCTTTCAACGCCTGATCTAAGGGTTCAGCGAATACTGAAAACTGACCGTCCGCTGGGGCCGCATTATCCCGTTTGATTTCCAAAAGGGGCCGGCCTGGCTCGTCACCCAAGGCTTCCATGGCGCTACTGTACGCCTCAAATGCTTGTTCGGTTTGACCTTCGGCCAGATAGATGTCGCCGGTAAGCTCCAATGCCCACGGCCGATACCCGGGGTTACGAATGCTCTGCAAAGATTTCAGCGCTGATTCTGGGTTACCTAAACCATATTGAACTTTGGCCAAACGAATGCTCGCCAAATCTTTGAGCATGGCATCCGGTGCCGCGCCCTGCGCTTCCATCAGCGCGGTTTCTGCTGCACCAAAATCACCCTGAGACACCGCGGTCTTAGCATCGGCTAGAGCCACTAAGGCATGAAAACTGGAATTCGCAAATTCTGCTCGAATGCGGGCCGCTAAAGCACTTTTCTGCTCTTCGTCAGAGGCATCCACATAGTCGGCGTACACCGCAGTGCCCGCTTCCATAGTTTGCTGTTGCTCAGACGAATAGACGTTCCATCCGATAATCGCGGCCACGGCCAATCCCACGGCGATCAGCAACGACGTGCCATTGTCTTTCCACCACTCACCAAAGCGGTTCATTTGCTCTTCGTCGCTCATATATTCCGACACTGCCTACCCCTACCTGTCTTTCTAGTCCAACACACTGATATTTATATTTGCCGATGAGTGGCTGCCATCATCGCTGTCGAATAGGTCCGGACTTGGACCTCTCCGCCGAGGCGCTATTCTGTCACAGATCCCATGGACATATACCCACGAAAGATAGAGTCCAACCATTTAACTCACGGGAGTAAATCTGCTGTGCTTGCGTTAACAAATCTCCCGCCGCAAACGCCCGACTGCATCATCATAAGGCAGCGTTTCCTGGCCCAATTCCGCGTCACGCAAATGCTTCAACGTGAGCGTCCCGGCGCTTTCACTTTCCGCATCAAAAATCACCGCCACTCGCGCGCCGCTAGCATCGGCTTTCTTTAGCTGTTTTTTCAGGTTGCCCGAACCCATGTGTAGGCGCACCCGCAACACTGGCAGAGCCTCTCGCAGCAAGCGAGCTTGGTTCATTGCCCCGGACATGACACTTTGATCTGGAACACAAATGTATACATCCGTTGCCGTCGTCGTCTTATCCGAAGGAGCATCTTTGTGGGCCAATTCGTGAAGCAGCACCACACGATCCAAGCCAATGGCAAAGCCAACGGCTGGAGTCGGCTTGCCGCCTAGTCGCTCTACTAGACCGTCGTAGCGGCCACCGGCGCAAACGGCCCCCTGTGAGCCAAGATCCGAGGTTACCCACTCAAACACGGTGTGGGTGTAATAGTCTAACCCCCGCACCAACTTATGATTTTCACGAAAGGGAATGCCCATGGCAGACAACAAAGTTTTAAGTCCCTCGTAGTGAGCTGTGCTGTCCGCATCGACAAAATCCGGGAGCTTGGGGGCCTCTACAAGCAACCCTTGGGTTGCCGGGTTTTTGCTGTCCAAAATACGCATGGGGTTGGTGCTCAGCCGTCGCTGGCTGTCCTCGTCCAGACGATCTTTCAATGGCGTAAGGAATGCTACTAGCGCTTCTCGGTACTGCTGGCGGGCAGTACCTGAGCCCAGGGTATTGATCTCCAGGGTCACCATTTCAGTAATACCCAGCGCTTGCCAACAGGCCCAGCCAAGACCAATCAGTTCTGCATCGATATCTGGGCCTGCCAGGCCATAAGCTTCGGCACCGATTTGATAAAACTGCCGGTACCTTCCTTTCTGGGGTTTTTCGTAGCGAAACATGGGCCCGGCATAACAAATGCGCTGGGTCTGATTGAACAGCAGCCCGTGCTCTTGAAGCATACGCACGCTGCTGGCTGTGCCCTCCGGCCGCAGGGACAGAGAGTCGCCGTCACGATCCGCCAAGGTGTACATCTCTTTCTCTACGATGTCCGTTGCCTCGCCCACGCCTCGGGCAAATAACTCCGTAAACTCTAGTAGCGGCAGGCGAATTTCTTCATAGGCGTGACCGGTTAGCACGGCGGCTAGCGTGTCCTCTACCAAGCGCCAACGGCGCGACTGTTCGGGCAGAATGTCGCGCATTCCGCGTACTGCTTTCACCACAATGTTTTCGCCTAAGTTGAGGGAGTGGGTTCGGAGGCGTCACCAGACTGAGCATTCGCCCCCACCGTAAGGTTCGCAACGTCCCTGCGGGTGAAGGGCTGTAAGTCAACGTCGCCGCCGTTAAACCTCAGCCTTACTCCGGGACTGTAGCCCAGCTTGATCCGAAAAGGACCGGCGCCAATGTAGCGACGCGTTTGGCCTGTCCGTCCCAAGTCTGCATACAACAGCACGCCAGCCTCATCACGTAACTCGAACCAGCAATCCGAGGTAAAGGACAGCTGGATTTCATCGTCGCCCAGCGCGGTTAATCTCGGCAGCGCGAAGGCCGTCGGGCGTTCTCTTTCCTCAGGCTCTGCTGCTTGCTGTACAAGCTCTTCGGCTTCGGTGAACTGGTCGTCAATGGCTGTGGCTCGTCTATAGAAGCACGACCAGCATCCTGCTGGCCCTGTGTTTCAATCGGAGTGGCAAAGGCCAACATTTGCGAACTCGTCTGTTCGTCAGTTACCGGATCCGCCGCAATTTGGCTAGCGTCTTCGACCTCTTGAACTCTCTCTGGCGCCCCACGGCTACTGTCTTCGGCAACAACGATGGTTTGTTGCTGGGATCCTAGGATTGATTCCAGCGCTTGGGACTTTTGGTCAGGTGGTACTTGGCCTGAGGCAGCCACTGCAAGCTCGGACCCTGCTGGGCCTGCAACATCCTCAGTTCCGCCATCTGCAACGAACTCTGCGTCAACAGGGTCTGCCTCAGGGGCCGAAGCGTCTATACCCTGAGCTGGGGACCGGTCGTCTGGCACTTCAGCTTGGTCCGCCTCCGCCATCGCTAAAGCCGGCTGAGATGCTTCAAAAGTGTCTTCGTCGACGCCACTCTGGTCGGAATTGGTCACAAAATAAACGAACCCTGCAGACAGCACCAAGGCCACTACGGCCCACCTTCCCATTTTAAAGGGCCGAACCGCCTTTTCTCCTGAGGCGCGATCAAATGCCGGCTCCGGGGCGCTCATGTCATTGGCTTGTTCCGCGTGCTGGGCCCACCAAGCATCAATCAAGGGCTGACCAGCCAGCCCTAACAGTTTGGCATAGGACCGAATATAGCCATTCACATACACCTTATCGGGCAGTTGGCCTGGCTTAATTTCTTCCAAGGCGCGAACCATCCGAACCGACAGATTCAAAATGTCCGCCGTCTGCTCCCTGGTGAGGTCCAAGGCTTCACGCCCCTCGGCGAAAACCTTCCCCGCACCAACAATTGATTGACTGTCTTTTTGATCGCTCATCTGTGGTCATTCATCTATTCAAGCTAACCCCAGGGACATCTTCACTTTCATTGTACCTGCACCACGTCTACTTGCTGGGCAAGGCGCTCACGATATCGGCTTTGTCGGCGGGTACGGTCCTCCACCATACCAACCAGCTGACCACAGGCCGCATTGATGTCGTCCCCTCGGGTTGTCCGGATCATCGTGATGTAGCCTGCCTGCATAAGTACAGTTTGGAAGGCATACACATCAGCGTTTTTGGGCTTTTGATACCCTGAGCCGGGAAACGGGTTAAAAGGGATTAGGTTGATCTTACAGCGCAGTGACCCGAGCAAATTGGCCAAGGCTTTCGCGTGCTGGGGTTGGTCGTTGACCCCCCGCATCAGGGTGTATTCAATCACCAGTTTCCGCGCCGGCCCCAGGTGTTCCACGTAGTCCCGGCAGGCCTCTAACAGCACCTTGATGGGATACTTTTTGTTTATCGGCACCAGTTCGTTGCGCAGCTCGTCAAAGGGTGCATGCAGCGATATTGCCAGGGACACATCTGTATGCTCTTGCAGCTGCCGTATGCCCGGTACCACCCCCGCAGTACTCACCGTCACTCGGCGCTTCGACAAACCAAAGGCGTGGTCATCGATCATGATATTCGTAGCAGGAAGCACCGCATCGAAGTTCAGCAGCGGCTCACCCATGCCCATTAGGACCACATTTGTCACGGACTGGGACTGCTCGGCAAGATACGCATTAGCAATTACCATTTGCCCGACGATTTCTGCCGACGTCAGGTTGCCGTTAAAGCCCTGCTTGCCTGTAGAGCAAAAACTGCAGTCCAACATACAACCCACTTGGGACGAGACGCACAGCGTGTTACGGCCTTTTTCTGGGATCAGCACCATTTCCACTAGGTCACCGGCCGCCACTTTCAGCAGCCATTTGACGGTGCCGTCCTTGGAAACAAAGCGCTCGTGTATTTCCGGCAGTGTCAGCGTGCAGTGCTCGAGCATCCACTGACGTGCGGTTAGAGGAAGGTCGGTCATACCACCAAAGTCCGTAAGGCCTTGGTGATATACCCATTTCATGATCTGCCGGCCTCGAAACGCCTGCAAACCTATTTGCTGGAACAACGCCTCTAGTTGACCTCGATCCAACCCGTAAAGATTGTGCTTGGTGGTCACGCTGATGTTCCCGTGTAGCCTGAGACCTTCGCCTTAGGCGCGGTCGATGATTTCGTCTGCATTGAAAAAGAAGGCAATCTCGCGGGCCGCAGATTCCGGGCTATCGGAACCATGTACCGCGTTAGCATCTATGGATTCGGCAAAATCGGCTCGAATGGTGCCCGGATCGGCATCTTTCGGATTGGTGGCACCCATGAGACGACGATTGGTTGCAATGGCATCTTCGCCTTCAAGCACTTGCACCATCACAGGGCCAGAACGCATATAGCTGCACAGATCGGCAAAAAATGGCTTGCCGTCGTGTTCGGCATAAAAACCAGCGGCTTGGGCTTCGCTGAGCTGCAACATTTTGGAGGCAACAATTCGCAGCCCGCCTTTTTCAAAACGCGAGTAAATTTCGCCAATTAAATTACGTGCTACTGCATCTGGCTTCACGATCGAAAAAGTTCGCTCAATTCCCATGGTCATCTCCGTTATGGATACGCTGCCGTGTTTCGTCCCTGCCGTTTAATGAGCGTGATCTAACACCCTCTCTACGACTATGGGAAACCCCGCTATGTATCTAATTTTTAATAAAAAACTCTGGCTCACTGAGCTTCGAGGGCGCGTATTATACGCCTGCGCGTTACTGACGCAATCGGCCCAGCACCTGAGATAAATGCAAGGCTGCCTGATCAATCTCCGCCACGGTGGTATAGCGACCAAAACTAAAGCGCAAAGAGCCTTGAGCCATCGACGTGGACAACCCAATACCCGTCAACACATGAGAAGGTTCAACACTGGTTGAATTGCATGCGGAACCCGTTGATATGGCCAACTCGGACAAGGCCAGCAGCAGTGTCTCGCCGTCGACACCACCGAAAGCCACATTGACGATCTGAGGAATGCAAACCTCATCGTTGGACGTCAGAGACACGTCTGGCATCTGCGCCAGATGGCTGGCAAAGCGATGCCTGAGACCTTGAATACGCGTGGTTTCCTCAGCCATGTGGCTGTGCATTAGCCTCGCCGCTGCAGACAACCCAACGATCTGGTGAGTTGGCAAGGTTCCTGAGCGCATGCCCATTTCGTGGCCGCCCCCGTGGATCTGAGCCTCTAAGGACAAGCCGTCGGCACGTCGGACATACAACGCCCCGACCCCCTTGGGTCCGTAGATCTTGTGTCCAGAAAGAGACAGCAAGTCCACGCCAAGGGCTTCAACGTCAATGGGTAACTTGCCGTAGCTCTGGGCCGCATCGGTATGGCTTAGCACCCCACGCTCCCTGCAGACGCGGGCAATGGCGCCAATATCGCTAATGCTTCCAAGCTCGTTGTTGACCTGCATGATTGAGGCAACCAGCGTGTTTGGACAAATGGCATCGGCTACTGCCTGAGCTGACACTACTCCTTGGTCATCCGGAGCAAGATAGCTTACGGTAAAGCCCTGTTTTTCCATCCATGCAAAGGTATCTAGAATCGCCTTGTGTTCGATGGTGCTGGTAATTAGGTGCGTACGCCCAAGCCGTTTGCCTCGCTCTAACAGCCCCTTAATGGCGAGATTGTCGGACTCAGTGGCTCCAGAGGTCCAGATGATTTCTCTGGGATCCGCATTCAGCGTGTTGGCTATCTCCACTCGAGCCGTCTCAACTGCCTCCTCGGCCTGCCACCCATAAACGTGGCCCCGAGACGCAGGGTTAGCGAAAACACCGTCCATAGCCAAGTGTCCACCCATGACCTTGACCACCTCGGGATCCGTCGGTGTTGAGGCTGCGTAATCAAGGAAAATAGGGCTACTCATGCAGTGACACTCTTATTAGACCGCCGAGAATATTAACGCGAATGAACGGCTTTGATGTGGTGGACTTAATGAAAAACGTTCGACACTTTCGGCGCACCGGCTACGGACTGGGCGCCTAAACCCCCACACTCAACACTTGAGAGTACACCCAATTTAGAACGGCTAGGATACCGTTTGATGGCGGCCTAAGGCGACACGCACAGCACCGCTCAATCCCACGCGCAGAGGCATGTTGGGATTGCTGTCGTAGCACTTCGATTCGCCCTGAACCCAGTTAAGTATGGCCTCCCAGGCATCTAGGTCTTTGCGGGTCTGCCATGCTGGCAATTCGTGGATGCCAATGCCCAGCTCAGCACCTCGAGTGTAATTCACCGAGTCGCGCAACGTGGCTATGGTTGGGATATCGAAATTCTGCAGAAAACCCTGCAGGCGCTGGCTGCCCCGACTGTTTGTCTTTAAGCGGTTGGCAATGATGCCAATACGCTTTTGATTTTGTGCTCCTCGACTTCCCAACAACAAATCGGCGATGCAATGGGTCGCCGCATGAATATCAATATCAGAGGACATAACGGGCATTAGAATCGCGTCAGCGCCCCGAGTCGCCGCCTCTAGGCCATGGCGATCAAGGCCAGCAGGCGTGTCAACAATGAGTGCCGTACAGTCCTTGGGTGGAGTCAATTGAAAGGTTCGAGTCGCCTTCCCTTGGTTCCGATAACCGGCGATACCCGCCACGGACGCCATTTCTTCTGGTCGGTGTTTCAGCCACCGAATGGAGGACCCCTGAGGATCAAGATCTAAAATCGCTGGCGTGTCGCCATGCACGGCTAGCGCAGCAGCTAGATTGACAGCTACCGTGGTTTTGCCAGATCCGCCTTTGCTGTTTACGATCACGATTTTTCGCATGGCTGCAGTTGAACCTGATGAGCAGAGGAATGCAATAGGCCGGACGGTTAAAAAACGAGAACAATTAGGCGTTTAGAGCCATATCCATCCGCGTTACTTCATCCGACGCTGCACCGCTTTGAGCATCCCTCGGAGTATTTGTACCTCGGTTTCGTCCAGTTGCTGGCGCATAAAAAGACGGCGCAATCGCGTTACCGTATTGCCCGGATTTGCCGGGTCGACAAAGCCACTGGCGACCATTACCTGTTCCAAATGCTCAATCAGCTTATCCATCTGAACACCCGATGCCGGGTCTTTGTCCCAAATACGCCGGCCTATGGCAGACACCTCTTCCTGCACCGACTGGCTGTCCGCAGACACCTGAACAGATGTTTGCTCCATATACTGAAAGATCTCGTAGCAGATCACTTGCACCGCCATGGCTAGGTTCAGTGACCCGTATTCTTTGGACGACGGAATCTGCAGGTGGGTATGGCAGCGCTGCAACTCGTCATTACTTAACCCGCTATCCTCCCGGCCAAACAAAATGGCAATTTCGGCATCCTGCGCTTGTTCAACCAAAACCGGTCCCAGGTCTTTTGCCAACACCGCCGGCCACGGGATCGCCCGTGCGCGAGTACTGGTGCCAATCACATAATGACAATCGGCGATGGCCTCGGTCACGTCCATTACAACCCTGGCTCCATCCAACACATCCATGGCACCAGCTGCCCGCCAATCCGCCTGTGGATCTGGATATCTTGCAGGGTTCACCAGTACCAATTGATGCAGCCCCATGGTTTTCATGGCTCTGGCCGTACCACCGATATTGCCGGGATGACTGGGTTCAACGAGGACGATCCGAATGCGCTGAAAAAGGGTGTTCAATCTAATAACCGCCTTAGATTCCTGGGTTCATATCAGTATTTACACTACGTGTACTTGGCTTCCCTGCCTGCAACCTTTAGCATGCGCAGCCTCTTCCTCTGGACACCGCAGCTATGCAGCCCATGGCAAACATCGCTTTACGCGCCGCGAGAAAAGCCGCGGACTTTCTGGCCCGCAGCATGGATCGGCCCGATCAATTCCAGATACAGGAAAAACGTCGCAACGATTTTGTCTCCAACATCGATCGCACCGCAGAGGCGATTATCATTGAACAAATCCGGGAAACCTACCCAAACCATCGAATTTTGGCGGAAGAATCCGGCGAGCAAGCTGGTGACTCGGAGTTCACTTGGGTCATTGATCCATTGGACGGCACCCTAAATTATTTACAGGGTATTCCGCACTTTGCTGTATCCATCGGCATCATGAAGGGTAACCACCACGAACATGGGGTCATCGTGGACCCAGTTCGGGGCGAAGAATTTGTGGGCAGCCGCGGCGCAGGCGCCCAGCTCAACGGTAAGCGCATTCGAGTCACCACCCGGGCAAAACTCAGCGAGTGTGTGCTGGGCACCGGCATCCCGCCGGGCAGCATGAACCTGCTACCGGACTATTCCCGCACCTTGGAAACCCTTACCGGCACGTGTCGAGGCATCCGACGTGGCGGCAGCGCCGCATTGGATTTGGCCTATGTCGCCTCAGGTCGTATGGACGGTTTTTGGGAAGCAGGATTGAGCAAGTGGGATATTGCCGCGGGCATCGTGTTGGTTCGTGAGGCCGGTGGTTTTGTCAGCGATTTGGGCGGCGGCGAGACCTTTTGGGAAAGCGGCGACATCGTCGCAGCCAACGCCAAGTGCTTTAAACCGCTCATTCAAACTCTAAAGAGCTAGACGTGTCGGGCCTGGGCTGAGGCCCAGTCTTTCGATTGCCCGAGTCTTTTCTCCATTGAATTCCTGCGGCGGGCCTTTGCGGCGCTAACAAGAATCACAATACGAGCCTTTAGGGGTAGCTGCCGTCTTCGTTGGCGTCGGTTTCAGGCTCCGGCACCAACAAGTCTTCCCGGGAGATGTTCATGGCTAGCAGCACGTTGGCAGCCACATAGATCGACGAATACGTACCAATCACCACACCGATAGACAAGGCCGTCGCGAAACCGCGAATCACTTCCCCGCCAGCAAACAACAAGGCCAGCAGAACGAACAAGGTGGTCAACGACGTGACCAAGGTGCGACCCAAGGTCTGATTCAGCGCTGTATTGATAATCTCCACGGGCAGACCTCGCCGGGCCTTGCGGAAATTTTCCCGAATGCGGTCACTGACCACGATGGTGTCATTCAGGGAATAACCGATCACCGCCAACAGGGCTGCCAGCACGGTTAGGTCGAAGGTCCATTGAAAGACCGAGAAGCAGCCCAGCACGATGACCACATCATGGGCCAGTGCCACCACGGCACCGACCGAAAACTGTTTGGTGAAACGAAACAAGATGTACAGCATGACAATGATCAATGCCGTTAGCAGGGCCAAACCGCCGTCTTCGGCGAGCTCATCCCCCACTGCGGGACCGACGTAGTTGGACTGCAGCAACACGATGCCCGGGTAGTTTTCAGCTAAGGCGCGGAAAATATCATCACCCAAACCTACCTGAGCCGCAGGATCTGCATTGGCCTGAGGTGGCACCCGAATCAGCAGGTCTTCGTCCGAGCCAAAGGTTTGGACGGTGCCGTTGGTGAAACCCGCATCCACCAAAAATCCTCGCACAGCCTGAGGGTCAACCTTTTCAGCCAGCTTTACCTCAACCAAGGAGCCGCCGGTGAAATCTAAGCCCAAGTTCAAGCCCTGAGTGCCAAGGGACCCCAAGGCCACCAACAAAAGCAGAGCGGATAATGCCGTGGCGATTAGCCGCTTGCCCATAAAATCTACGTGGAGGTCTTTCATATCTTGATGGTCTCTAACTTGCGGCCGCCGTACATCAAATTCACCAACGCCCGGGTCACCAAGATCGCAGTGAACATGGACGTCACGATGCCCACAGCCAGCGTCACGGCAAACCCGCGCACTGGTCCACTACCAATGGACAGCAAAATAATGGCCACAAAGAACGTGGTCACGTTGGCGTCGGTAATGGTTAGCAAGGCTCGATCAAAGCCAGCTTGGATGGCCATTTGGGGCGGATGATTCTTAAGCTCTTCACGGATACGCGAGAAAATCAGTACATTGGCGTCCACAGCCATGCCCACGGTGAGCACGATGCCCGCAATACCCGGCAGGGTCAGAGTTGCCCCCAGCACCGACATGATGGCCACCAGCAAGGTCAGGTTCGCGGCAAGGGCCACATTGGCCGCCAAACCAAAACCACGGTAATAAAAAATCATGAACATCAGCACTAGGGCGAAGCCGATGGCCACGGACTGCCATCCCCTGCGGATGTTCTCATCCCCGAGTTGGGCACCCACTGTACGCTCTTCGACAATGTACATGGGCGCCGCTAAGGCACCGGCGCGCAGCAGCAGCGCCAAGTCTTGAGCCTCTCGCAGGCTCAAGCCGGTAATACGAAAGTTGAAGCCTAGGGCCGCTTGAATGGTAGCAACGCTGATCAAACGGCGCTCTTCAACAGTGTAGTACTCCTCCACCGTTTCGCCATCTACCACGGTTTTGCGTACGCGTGGCTTTTGCTCAATAAACAAAATCGCCATAGATCGGCCAACGTTGTCCTTGGTCACCGCGTGCATTTTTCTGCCGCCTTCATTGTCCAGCTCAATGCTGACCTGAGGCTGGCTGGTCTCGGGATCGTAGGACTGTTGCGCGTCCTGTACGTTGTTGCCGGTAACAATGTTGCGACGCATGATGTCTTGGGTTCGGCCCTGATAGTCGTAGCTTTCGATCTGTGACTTTCGCGCCCGAGGCAATGCCTCCAAACGAAACTCTAGGTTCGCGAACTTGTTCAAAATCTCCTTGGCCCGGGCACTGTCTTGAATACCCGGCAGATCCACCACAATACGTGAACGCCCCAAACGCTGGACCTGAGGCTCGGAGACTCCCAGCTCGTTCACCCGGTTGCGCAGGCTGGTCAGGTTTTGGCTGATGGCCCGATCCTCGAGGGCACTGATCTTTTCTTCCGTAAGGGTAAATCTCAGTACCGCATTGCCCGCCACTTCCCTATCTTGTACGAGAAAGTCTTGATACTCGGTCAGCGCCTCTCGGGCTTGATCCCGGATAGCCTCGTCGCGAAATGCGATACTAATGCTTCGGCCATTGATCCAGTCACGACCGGGTAAAAATCGAATGCGCTGGGAGATCAGTGCGTCGCGCATGCCTTCGGCGCTGTTTTTAACAACCCCTTCGATGTAATCGTCCATGTTCACTTGGAGCAAGAAGTGCGCACCGCCAAACAGATCCAGACCCAAGGACATAGGCTTGCCACCAATACCCTGCAGCCACTGAGGGGTCGTTGGGGCTTGAGCAAGGGCCACCACAAAGTCCACTCGGTCGTTGTTCAATGTATCGGCGATAACACGTCGCGCGGTGAGCTGGCTGCTTTCCGCCGCTAAACGCACCAGCAACGAACCCGAATCGTCTTCGATGGCTAGAACGTCGATACCCGCCGAGGTCAGCGCGGACGCCACCCTCGCCCGCTGAGAGGCACCCACCGATTGATCGCTATCTAAGGCTCGTATTTGCACCGCAGGATCGGGTTGGAACACATTGGGTGCGGCGTAGATCGAACCCAGCAGGCATACCAGAGCGATCAGCGTGTATTTCCAAACCGGAAAGGCGTTTATTGGCCCACGGCGTGACGGTGCGCCAAGAAGGGTGGCACCTCGCTCACTTTCGCCGGAGGGTGTCTTGTCGTCGTTTGTCA
>JAQWIX010000003.1 GCA_029248675.1 Pseudomonadales bacterium
ACCTTGGCAAGGTGGTGCTCTACCAACTGAGCTATTCCCGCTTTATCGGCTTGGATGCCGAGCCGCGCATTTTAGCTCACGCCACTGGTGTGTCAATTGTTATTGACCTTAGACCGCAGCTTTGACTCGTTTTCCGCGAACAATCTCGGGCCAACATCGTGCAGAACAGTGTTTTGTCTAAGCTCACCCTAGAAAAACTTACCACTTCGGTATTGCATTCATCGGGTGCTGGGACATAATCGACTTCCCTAAACAACATATAAGGAGGTGATCAGTGTTATCTATTGCAAGTTTTGAGGGACAGCCTTCTTAAAGAGTTGCTCCTCTAATACGAGCAGAAAGGCCAGCCACGTGCTGGCCTTTTTTATGCCCAGCGTTCACCTCTACCCATGAACCACCTGCTCAGTCAGGTTGATTAAATCTCTTCCTGCTTCATTACGCTTCGCCACAGCGGGCTAACAAAGGCCATCACAGCGACCAAAAGAGCCATGCCCCCTGCAGAGATCACAATGGCAAGCTGAGGGCCGTAGGCGTCTGCCATGTAGCCCGCCCACAGGGCGCCTAACGGCCCTGCGCCCATAAAGGAAAACGCGTAAAAACTCATTACCCTCGCCCTAAGTGCAGGCGGGGCGGTCTGCTGCATAATGGTTCGCGACATGGGCATGGCGAGGCCACCGCACACTCCCCATAAGAAGACAAAAAAGATGAACAGGCTCTTTTGGACCACCAAGCCGGACAGCATCAGCACGATCGCTCCGGCAAATTGTGCCAACAATAGCGACCGACCTGCTCGTTCGATCTGCCCTAGCCGCAGCAGTACGACAATGGTCAGCACCAAGCCCAGTGAGTTCACCGCATTTAGCGACGCAAGATCCGCTGAGGTGCCGTTGTAAACCTCACGCAGCACGATGGGAAAGGCCACAATAAAAACACCCATGAAGAAAATGCCCATGGCCACATTCTGAATCATCACCGCACGCAGTAGCGGATTACCGGCAACAGCGGTTGCTCCTTCCCAGAAATCTTTAAGAACCGTACTTTGCTTATTTGGGTCCGCGAGGGGCTTTCCAACGTCTCCCATGGCGATCAGGGCACCGCATCCGGCGAGCAAAATAAAGCTCTGCACACCTAAGATATAAATCGGCCCAACGGTGTCAGCAAATCCCGCCAAGGTATAGCCGATGATCTGAAAACCAAACTGGCAAAGACTGGTCAACATCACCATGCGCTGCACGTCGTTACCTGCCACCAAATTCAGCAGCCCGTCCCGCGCTGGCGTAACGAAGGCTTGAGCCAGCCCCATGAGCAGCGCATAGACGATGACCACACCGTAGGTGAGAGCGCCCTCGGACAGGAAATAGATCAGCAAAAAAGGTGTAAGCGCTGCGAACAACTGGGCCCAGAGGGCCTGACGCCGCAATCCAACCCGGTCGGCGATAGCCCCGGCCAGCAGAATGAACAGCATGCCCGGCAGCAAGATGCTCATCTGCGCCAGCCCTACCCGTTCCGCAGGCTCCCGCAGCAGCAGGGTTACTAGCCATGCGAAAACCACAGACTGCATACCATAGGCAGCAAACCAAGTAGAAATGGCGACCAAATAGGTTCGTTTTGCGTTCAGAGTATTACTCGCTAACTGTGGTGACGACGGATAGCCCAAGCGCTAGTAACTCTGGGCGCAGGCCTACAGACAACACACCTAGGGTTTACTTAACCCAGGGCGTGCACATTGTTCGGGCTGAAGCTTGCGCCTTAGGCTTGCAGTAAGAAACCCTCGTAATTCTTTTCTGCGACCTCATCGCACTTTTCTCGGTAAACGCCCACACCGCCTACGTAGGGCATGAAGATTCTCGGCTTGCCCGGAATATTGGCGCCTAAGTACCAAGAATTACAGGACTGGGCGGTAAACATGGTGTCTTTCGCCACATCGTTTACGTGAGCAATCCATTGGTCCTCGGCGTCGACAGTGGCTTCTATGGTTTGAACCCCTTGGCTGTCTAAATCCGCAATACATCGACTAATCCAATCAATGTGCTGCTCGATGGAAACGATCATATTACTCAGAACCGAGGGCGACCCGGGGCCGGTCACTGTGAATAGGTTTGGAAAACCAGCAACCTGTAACCCCAGATAACTGCGCGGGCCCGCTTCCCAATAATCGGTCAGCCGATGGCCCTGACGACCCCGAATATCGATTTTTCCTAAGGCACCCGTCATGGCGTCGAAGCCTGTGGCGTAAACCAGCACATCGAACTCGTAGCTACCTTGCCCAGTGTCCACTCCTGAATCAGTAATCCGCTCAATACCACCGCGGCGCAGATCCACTAGGGTCACATTGTCGCGGTTGTAGGTCTCGTAGTAGTTGGTATCGATGACCGGTCGCTTACAACCCATGGGATAGTCCCGAGGCATCAGAGCCTCGGCGGTTTCCGGATCGTTAATCATCCTGCCTACCTGTGCGCGATACATGTCACAGGCCAACTCGTTGGCGCTTTCATCCATGGCCACGTCGGCGTAACGCCGAATGGCCAAAAAGCCTTCCTCTTCTACCAATCGCTTACGCTCAGCTTCGGTGGTTTTCAGGATTTCTTCAGTGGGTTCAACATTCTCTGCACCCCCAAAGCCAAAGCCGTAGCCAACAATGCCTACTTGGGATGCCCGTTGTTCTGCACGAATGTTCTCGTAGTTCCGTTTTGCCTCTGCAAGAAACTCTTGCTTCAGCGGCGCGTTGGCCGCTGGCATGGTGTAGTTGGGGGTACGCTGAAACACCGTTAAATGCGCTGCTTGTTCGGCGATAACCGGAATGGACTGAATGCCGGACGAGCCGGTGCCAATAATTCCCACACGCTTACCAGTGAAGTCCACCCCCTGCTCAGGCCAATCGCCGGTGTGATAGACGGCCCCGGCAAAATCGTCTTGGCCTTCGATACTTGGCGTGTTTGGTACCGATAAGCATCCTGTGGCCATGATGCAAAAACGTGCTGAATAGGTTTGACCTGCCTCTGTTGTCACAGTCCAGCGATTGGTTGCTTCATCGAAAGAGGCACTGGCGACCCGAGTTTGAAACTCGATGTCTTTGCGCAGGTCGAAGCGGTCTGCCACATGGTTTGCGTACTCTAAGATCTCTGGCTGGGCGGCCATGATCTCGGTCCAGTTCCACTCCTGTTCCAGCTCCTTTGAAAAGCTGTAGGAATACTCGACGCTGGGCACATCACAACGAGCGCCGGGGTAACGGTTCCAATACCAGGTGCCACCCACATCGTTGCCAGCTTCCAGAACCCGTGCATGCAGGCCTAGTTCTCGAAATTTGTGCAAGGCATACA
>JAQWIX010000021.1 GCA_029248675.1 Pseudomonadales bacterium
TGAAAGCACAGGGCCAGATACCCAATATCCTTGCTAGGTCTAACAACCCGAATTCGATTTTTGTAAATAAGGAGCGCGCCATGCGTCCACGGATATCCACCCCCCAGCCCGAACCTGTTAAATCGGCCCTCGGCTTCAATACCGCCAATCTAAGACGACGAGTTTTGCTGACCAGTATCGGTGCCCTTGTACTGCTGTTCAGCGTGGCCGTCCGAGCGGAACTGCCAGACTTCACGGCGCTGGTGAAAGCGAATGAAGCCGCAGTGGTGAACATCAGCACCGTAGGCGAGGCGCCATCCCGCCGCTCAAATGTGCCAAACGATCCTAGGTTAGAAGAGTTTTATCGTTTCTTCGGGCCGCCCAATCAGCGTGGCGGGCCGGGCAACGGTCGTCCGTCTAAGCCTCGCCGCTCCTTGGGCAGTGGCTTTATTATCGAAGAGGACGGTTACATTCTGACCAATCATCATGTGGTGGACGGTGCTGCTGAAATCATCGTGCGCATGAGCGATCGCAGCGAATACGAGGCCGAGCTAATTGGCAGCGATCAGCGTTCTGATCTGGCGCTGCTGAAGATCAAGGCTGACGACGATCTGCCGGTGTTGAAGATGGGCAACTTTGATGACGTGGAAGTAGGGCAGTGGGTGCTGGCCATCGGCTCGCCCTTTGGGTTCGATTATTCGGTCACCGCCGGTATCGTCAGCGCCAAGGGCCGCAGTCTAACCACCCGACAAACTGGGGACTATGTGCCCTTTATCCAAACCGATGTGGCCATCAACCCGGGGAACTCCGGCGGTCCGCTGTTTAATTTGGATGGCGAAGTCATCGGCATTAACGCGCAGATTTATTCCAACTCTGGGGGCTTTATGGGCGTGAGCTTTGCCATTCCCATCGACATCGCCATGGGCGTGGTT
Organism: Pseudomonadales bacterium; assembly: GCA_029248675.1. Lineage (GTDB taxonomy): Bacteria > Pseudomonadota > Gammaproteobacteria > Pseudomonadales > Azotimanducaceae > UBA4421. The sequence goes on from JAQWIX010000021.1 coordinate 912, forward strand.
GCGCAACTAAAGGAAAACGGCCGGGTCGCTCGAGGCTGGCTCGGGGTCGAAATACTGGAACTGACCAAGGATCTGGCCGAGGGCTTTGGCCTCGACCGTCCTAGAGGCGCTCTGATCGCTCGAGTCATGGATGGCAGCCCGGCGCAAGCGGGGGGCATTCAGGACGAGGACATCATCGTGCGGTTTAACGGTGAAGAAATCTCCCGGGCGGGGGAACTGCCACATTGGGTAGGCCGCACTCCCGTAGGTGAAGCTGCCGAGGTAGTAGTATTCCGAGGGGGCAAGGAAGTCACGTTAGAGGTAGTGCTGGGTGAGCTGCCCGAGGATCCCCGGGTAGCGTCTAGCGGCGGCTCTGGTGGGGTGGATCGTCAGACGGCCCTTGGTATTACGGCGCGTGATGTTGCATCCAGCCGTCAAAGCGATCTGGACATCGACGGCGGTGCCGAAGTGGTCAGTGTTTCGGGGATCGCCGAGGAAGCGGGGCTGCAAGCTGGCGATGTGGTGCTGCGCATGAAAGGACGAATCATCGACAGTGCCGATACCTTGCGCGAAGTGGCCGAAGCAGCCGAGGCTGGGGATGTCATTCCCGTGTTGGTGCTGCGTCAGCAAGGCAACGCAGCTAGACGCACCTATATCACCCTGCGCGTTCCCGATGAGGACTAGCGCCTGCTGCGGCAAATAGCAGGTTGAGGGGCTTGGGCGGTTGCCAGCGAATACTGGCCCGCCCGGCGAAGCGTTCCTTACCAAAACCTTACCCGGGCCGGTTTCCCATTGGGCTCGGGCTAAACCCGCGTGATGGTTGCTATATAGCCGGTCCGGTATGAGCTAAACTGCGCCCCCTCCAATCAAGAGTACATGCCGCGTGGCAGACAACCAGCACATTCGCAACTTCTCGATCATCGCCCATATCGACCACGGTAAGTCCACCTTGGCCGATCGCTTTATTCAACGCTGCGGTGGTCTGTCCGATCGAGAGATGGAAGCCCAGGTACTGGACTCCATGGATCTGGAGCGGGAGCGGGGCATTACCATCAAGGCCCAGTGTGTGACCCTGCACTACCAGCACAGCAATGGCGAAACCTATCAGCTGAATTTTATCGATACCCCCGGACACGTGGACTTCAGTTATGAGGTCTCGCGCTCTTTGGCGGCCTGTGAAGGCGCCTTGCTAGTCGTGGATGCGGCCCAAGGGGTCGAGGCCCAAAGTGTCGCCAACTGTTACACCGCCATTGAGCAGGGCTTGGAAGTGCTGCCGGTGCTGAACAAGATCGATTTGCCACAGGCTGAGCCAGAGCGCGTAGCCGGCGAAATCGAAGATATTATCGGTCTGGACGTTTCGGACATTATTCAATGCAGCGCCAAAACCGGGATCGGAGTTGATGACCTGCTGGATTATCTTGTGGACACGATTCCACCCCCTGAAGGCAGGGATGAAGAAGATCTGCAGGCCCTGATCATTGACTCCTGGTTTGATAACTATCTCGGCATCGTTTCCCTAGTGAGGGTAATGCAGGGACGCTTGAACAAGGGCGACAAGATCCACATCAAGTCCACTAAAAAGACCCATACAATCGATCAACTGGGCCGTTTTACCCCCAAGCGTGAGCCGGACAAGAGTCTGGGCGCCGGCGAGGTTGGCTACGTTATTGCTGGTATTAAAGACATCACTGGTGCCCCGGTGGGGGATACCTTGGTCAGCGCCAAAACCCCGGACGTAGAGCAGTTACCGGGCTTTACCCGAGTAAAACCTCAGGTATATGCGGGTCTGTTTCCGGTGCATTCCGAAGATTTTGAGACCTTTCGCGAAGCCCTAGAGAAGCTGGTGCTCAACGATGCATCCTTGTTCTATGAGCCGGAATCCTCGGATGCCCTGGGCTTTGGCTTTCGTTGCGGTTTTTTGGGCATGCTGCACATGGAGATTGTGCAAGAGCGGCTGGAGCGGGAGTACGATCTGGATCTGATCACCTCAGCTCCCACAGTGGTCTATGAAGTGGAGCTGGCTGACGGCTCGGTGAAGCAGATCGATAACCCCTCCAGACTGCCGAATAATTTCAAAGAAATGCGCGAACCCATTGCCGAGGTCAACATCTTGGTGCCCCAGGATTATGTGGGTAACGTGATGTCCCTGTGCGTGGAGCGCCGCGGGGTGCAGAAAAACATGCATTTTTCCCAAGGCCAGGTGTCCATGCACTGGGAAATGCCCATGAACGAAGTAGTGATGGATTTCTTTGATCGACTTAAGTCGGTGAGCCGTGGTTTTGCATCCCTGGACTACAACTTCGTGCGCTTCGAGTCAGCCAAGCTGGTGAAACTCGACATGCTGATTAACGGCGACAAGGTGGATGCACTGGCAAGTATCGTGCATCGAGATCAGGCCCAAAGTCGCGGTCGAGCGCTGGCTGAGAAAATGAAAGAACTGATTCCGCGCCAGCTTTTCGATGTGGCTCTGCAGGCTGCCATTGGTGGCCAAATTGTTGCCCGTCAAACCGTGAAAGCGCTGCGTAAAAACGTCACCGCCAAGTGTTATGGCGGAGACATAACCCGTAAAAAGAAGTTGCTGGAAAAGCAGAAAGAGGGCAAGAAGCGCATGAAGCAGGTGGGATCTGTGGAGATTCCCCAAGAGGCCTTCTTGGCCGCCCTTAAGGTTGAGCGCTAGGGCAAGAGGATGGACATCGATTTACCCTACTACCTATTTTGGGCCTCGGTGATTTCTGGTGGCATTTGGGCACTGGATGCTTGGGCCTTCAAACCCAAACGACTGGCCAAGGCCCAAGGCGAAACCGCGCCAGAGGACCCTGTGGTGGTGGAGTACGCCCGATCGTTTTTCCCGATCTTTGTAGCGGTCTTTGTGCTTCGAAGCTTCTTTGCCGAGCCTTATCAGATTCCTTCGGAATCCATGGTGCCGACCTTAGAAGTTGGGGACTTTATTTTGGTCAATAAGTACGACTACGGCATGAAGATGCCTGTGTTCGATCTGAAGCTGACCGAAGGAGAACCCCCGGCCAGAGGGGACGTGATGGTGTTCATTCCTCCCCATGATCCGCGGTACTTCATCAAGCGTGTCATCGGTATCCCCGGCGACACCGTGCGCTACGAGAACAAGAGGCTGACCATTAACGGCCAGCGCTTAAAGTACACCTTTGTCCGGGACTTTATGGATGCTCGCTACGGCATCCCGGCCCGGGAATATATTGAAGAAATCTCTGGCGTGGCACACCGCATGCATAGTACCCGCAGCCCGGAGCGTCCCCAGAGTTGGGAAGTGGGGCCGGGGGAATACCTTGTGATGGGCGACAACCGAGACCACTCGGCGGACTCGCGGACTTGGGGACTGGCTTCCCGCGATAATGTTGTAGGCAAGGCGATTGCCATTTGGGCCCACAAGCCACCGGGTTGGAACCTGCCAACATTTGACAGAAATCGCTGGCTCGAGCAAGGTTCTCACGACTAAGGGTATGGTCACTCAAGACGCCAGCACCAACCGGGTGGAAAAGCTCCAAGACAAAATCGGCTATCGTTTTAATGCGCCAAGATTGTTGCAGCAGGCCCTCACCCACAAGAGTTATTCCAAGACAAACAACGAGCGCTTGGAGTTCGTGGGCGATGCCGTGCTGGGATACTTGGTGGGCACCATGCTGTATCGCCAATACCCTGACGTCCAGGAGGATGCTCTGTCCTTGATGCGAGCCCAATTGGTGCGGGGTAAAACCCTAGCTCAAGTGGCGTTAAGCATTCAATTGCCCGAGTACCTTTTGTTAGGGTCCGGCGAGCTGCGTTCCGGTGGTCGGGAGCGCGCCTCTATTCTGGCCGATGCCCTTGAAGCCGTGATTGGCGCTGTGCACGAAGACGGTGGCATAGAGCAAGCCCAGGGACTCGTGCATCGGCTATTTGATGACCTGACCAAGGGATTGGACGCACAAAGCTTGAAGGATCCGAAAACTCGGCTCCAAGAACTGTTGCAGGGGCAAGGCTTTGAGTTGCCTTTGTACACTGTGGAGCAAATCAGTGGCGCGGATCATCAGCGTCAATACACGGTGAAATGCCAAGTGCCGGCCCTCGGCCTGATGGCGGTGGCTCAAGAGTCTTCTCGCCGAGGCGCTGAAAAAGCCTCGGCCCAGCAAGTGTTACTTTTGGCTCTTACCGAACAAAAGGCGAAAGAAAAGACGAAACAAAACGCCAAGCAGCATGCCAAAAAACAGGCCAACTCTGAGCTAGACACCTCGGCGGGACTGGGCAGCAAGTCCGTCAAGGATGCCCAGGCTTCTGGCGACCAAACAGCAGACAACGTGAACCCGGGTGAAAATAATGATTGAGGTGCAACGGTGCGGCTATGTGGCCTTGGTAGGGCGACCCAATGTGGGAAAGTCCACCCTGCTCAATCATGTGCTGGGGCAAAAGATCAGTATCACCTCACGCAAGCCTCAAACCACTCGGCGTAACCTGATTGGGGTGGATACCCAAGAAGCCCATCAGGCCATTTATGTGGACACGCCGGGCATTCATCAGCAAACCGAGCGGGAGCTAAACCGCTATATGGTTAGCAATGCCACCTCCGCCTTATCGGATGTGGATCTGCTTGTCGTGCTCATCGAGGGCGGAAAAACCACCGAAGCAGATGAGCATGTGCTGAAGCTGGTAGCCGCCCACAGCGCGCCCAAGTTTGCCGTGCTGTCCAAGGTGGATCTGGTTAAGGATAAAGAACAGTTGCTGCCCCAGATGCAGGCACTGGGGGAACTGGGTTTATTTGACGAGATCGTACCCCTAAGTGCCCTTAAAGAGGACGGGGTGGAGAGCTTTCGTCAGCATGTGTTTCAACGTCTCCCCGAGGGTGCCCACTTCTTCTCTGATGATGAAGTGACCGATCAGCCCGAGCGGTTTTTGGTAGCCGAGATTGTGCGAGAGAAACTCATGCGCCAGTTGGGTGATGAGATCCCCCATACGTCCACGGTGGTCATAGAGCACTTTAAGCATGGCGAAAAAGTCATTGATATTCATGCAGATATTATTGTTGAGCGAGACGGTCAAAAACGAATCGTTATCGGTAAGTCAGGCGCCCGACTGAAGCTGATTGGCCAAGAAGCGCGTAAGGATATTGAGCTGATGCTGGATCATCAGGTGATGCTGCACTTGTGGGTAAAGGTGCGAAAAGGCTGGACTAACAACCGGATTCACATGCGTAGCCTAGGTTACGACTGAGGCTGCCGATGCCAGCTACCGCGCAAATGCAGCCAGCCTTGGTGTTGCACGTAAGACCCTATCGAGAGACCAGCGCCATAGTGCAGATGTTAACCCAGGGGCAAGGTCGTCTGGCCGGTGTCTTGAGGGGGTATCGCAGCAAAAAACAAGGACAGGTTTCGGTTCAGCCATTCAGTGTAGGTACGGTGACATACTCTGGTCGCAGTGACCTGGTAACTATTCAAAAGTTTGAAAGCCACCACTTCATCGGCCTACAGGGTGAAGGGCTTTACGCGGGCTTCTATGTACTGGAGTTGCTCACTCGGCTGGTACAGGAGCGGCAGGAAGATCGACAGATCTTTGCCTCAACCATGCGCGTTTTGGAGGCTTTAGAGGAAAATGACCCCCTGCAGCCGTCCCTGCGGTGTTTCGAGCTGGAACTGCTGCAGCAATTGGGCTACGGCATCGACTTTTCGGCCAAGGGCCAGCCGTTGCAAGAAAATGGCCGCTACACCTTCGAGGCGCAAACGGGTTTTCATCCTGCTGCCGCCGAAAAGCCTCAGGGTCCGCGTTTGTTTTCCGGCAGGGAGCTGCGGCAAATCGCCAGCCGGGACTTTGCTGCCTCGACGACTCAGGACGCTGCCAAGGCGCTGATGCGGGCAGCCTTGGCGCCACTGCTGGGGGATAAACCGTTAACCAGTCGCAGCATGTTTCAGCGCGAGCGTTAACTTACGAACAACACAGCGCCCAGTTGAAGCGCATCGATTTTTACCAAACCCATTTAAACCGCAGGAAGGGACCCGAGCATTGCCAAAGCAGCCCACAGAGATTGAGTTAGAGATCGCCACCTTGTCCGATCAGGGGTTGGGTGGCGGTACCCACAATGAGCGCCCTGTGTGGGTGCGCAACGCCTTGCCCGGAGAAACTGTTAACGCGCGAATTCTAAAGCGCCGGGGCGGTAATCGTTTCGCCGACGGACAGCCACTGGCCCAAACGCATCCGGATCGGGTGGCGTCTCCTTGCCAGTACTTTCCGCGCTGTGGCGGCTGCGCGACCCACCATCTCGCCCCCGAGGCCCAATTGGCCCACAAACAACAGCAGCTGCAGACCCAGTTAGAGCTTCAGGGCGTGGAGCCTCAGAGCTGGCGCTCGCCCACGGCACTGCTACGCCTTGGCTATCGCCGCAAGGCTCGGATGGGGGTGCGAGTCGTAGGTGACTCGGTGTTGGTTGGATTTCGTGAATCGTTTAGTAACCGTGTTGCACGGATCGAAGGCTGTCTGACTCTGACGCCAGAACTGTCACGGCTGATTACGCCGCTGAAAACCACCATTGGACAGATGTCCGACCCTAGGACCGTGCCGCAAATCGAGCTGGCCCAAGGCGATGACATGTGCGCGGTCATCGTGCGGCACCTGCAGCCCTTAAGCGCTCAGGAAGAGGCCCTATGGCGTGAATTTCAGCAACGCTTCGAAGCTGCGGTGCTGATGCAAAGCAAGGGCTATGACACCCTCAAACACATAGCTGAACATCAGTCGCAGATGCCGCTGCTGCATTATCAAATTCCCGAATACGGTGTGACCGTAGGGTTTTATCCCCATCATTTCACTCAGGTAAACGCGCCGATGAATCGGGAACTGATTCGGACAGCCATGGCTTATCTGGGCGATGTACGTGACCGAGTAGTGATCGACATGTTCTGCGGCATTGGCAATTTCACCTTGCCGCTGGCCCGGGCAGGGGCGCTGGCGGTGGGCATAGAGGCCAGTGCCGAAGCGGTAGCCATGGCCGAGCAAAATGCTCAGACAAATGCCGTCCACGGTACCTGTGCGTTTTTTGATGAGGACCTTTACGGTGAGGGTGGGGCCATGGGGATGGCTGAGGAATCAATTCCAAGAGACTCAGGTAGTGGCATTGACGGTCGTTTCTTGCATTTTGGTCGTGCGCCGGATGCGCTGATTCTAGACCCTCCGCGAAGCGGGGCAGGCCCCAATTTGGAGGGGTGGGTCCGACAGCCGAGCCTGTCGCAGCTTGTCTACGTCTCTTGCAACCCGGTGACCTTTGCCGAAGACGCCAAACGCCTTGAAGCTTGCGGCTTTAGTCTGACGCAAGTAGGGGTGTACGATATGTTTCCCGGCACGGCTCATGTGGAGACGGTCGGTCATTTTGTGCGAAATACGGCCTAAGCGAGCGATTTGAATGGTAAGCGTTAGTTCTCAAGTGCCCCTGCTGGACAACGGAAACGTTGACGTCCGGCAATGGTGCGGGCGTCTTGCCGCGTCCCACGACAAGCTGAACGAAGCCGAGTTGGCCACGGTTGTCGACTGGCTAGAGAGCCTTGACGGGGATCGACTGGCCCAAAGCTTGGAGCTAGCCGAAATGGTGGCCGAACTGCGGCTCGATCGCCCCGCTGTGTTAGCGGCCCTCGCGTATACAGCGTTTCGGCGAGGCTACACCAACGAAGAAGAACTCCAGCAGCACTTGGGTGCTGACGGGGCCAAGCTGTGTATGAGCGTTGCCGCCCTTGCAACGTCCAGTCTGTTGGAAGTGTCGGACACACCCTTGATGGCGGGCAAAGAAAACGCCCAAGTTGAAAACATCAAACGCATGCTCGTTTCCCTAATCCAAGATTTTCGGGTGGCGGTGATTAAGCTTGCCGAACGGGTACTAGCCCTGCGTCACGCTAAACACTATGACGAAGCGCGTCAGCAGCGAATTGCCCAAGAGGCCGCCAGTGTTTTCGCGCCGCTGGCTAACCGCATGGGAATGTGGCAGCTCAAATGGGAGCTTGAGGACCTGTCCCTGCGTTATCTGCGGGAAGACATTTACCTTGGGATCGCCAAGCAGTTGAAACGTCGTCGTCAGGAAAGGGAAGAGCAGGTCAGCGAGCTGGTTGAAGTGGTGCAAGGCTGTCTTGCCCAAGCCGGCATTGAGGCAAGGGTAAAGGGCCGAGCAAAAAACATATTCAGCATTTGGCGCAAAATGCAGGCTAAGGGCATCCCCTTGGAGGAGGTGCACGATGTGCGTGCTATTCGAATTATTGTAGATGACTTAGCCAGCTGCTATGCAGCACTGGGCATCATCCACAGCCGCTGGCCCCATGTGCCTAGTGAGTTTGATGACTACAGTGCGGTACCTAAGGAAAACGGCTACCAAAGCATTCCCACCGCCATAACCTTTGATGATG